>CAVFIY010000108.1:0-6571 GCA_963622435.1 Bacteroides uniformis
GTTCCACCTCTTCGTCAGTCTTGAGGAAAATCATTGTAGATTACCCAATTCCAAATTAATACGCAATTGCACCCGAGCGACCTTTGATACGCATACCGGAATCAAAGAAACCGTCGTAGTGGCGCATCAAGAGATGACTCTCAATTTGCTGAAGAGTATCAAGGATAACACCTACCATAATGAGCAACGATGTTCCGCCGAAGAATTGAGCAAAACCCATACTTACGCCGAACAAACGCGCAAAAGCAGGTAGAATGGCGATCAAGGCAAGTAGGATAGAACCCGGCAGTGTAATACGCGACATAATGGTATCGATATACTCAGCCGTCTTCTTACCCGGCTTAACACCCGGAATAAAGCCGTTGTTCAATTTCAAGTTCTCCGCCATCTGTACTGGGTTGATAATGATCGCTGTATAGAAATAGGTGAACGCTATGATGAGAACGGCAAATACAAGGTTATACCAGAAGCCGTTGTTGTCCATGAATGCACGCACAAAAGCATTGCTGCCATCAGCACGGAAACCAACAATGGCGATAGGAATAAACATAATGGCCTGTGCGAAGATGATAGGCATCACATTAGCAGCATTCACCTTCAAAGGTATATACTGACGAACGCCACCATATTGTTTATTACCCTGGATACGCTTTGCATATTGTACAGGGATCTTACGAGTACCTTGTACCAAAAGGATTGCAAAGGCAAACACGAACAGCAGGATAACCACCTCCAGCAGGAAGACAATCAAACCGCCACCTGCATCGTTCAAACGACTCGAGAACTCCTGAATCAATGCACCAGGGAAACGGGCGATAATACCAATCAAGATGATAAAGGAAATACCGTTTCCTATACCACGGTCGGTAATACGCTCACCCAACCACATAACAAACATAGAGCCTGCGCAGAGCAGAATGGTGGAAGAAATTGTGAACCAGTTGAAGCCGATAGCCAATGGCTGACCTGCTTGTGCCATCTGCACCGAAAGGTTAACCAAGTAACTCGGACCTTGGAAGAGAAGAATAGCCACCGTCAGATAACGCGTAATCTGGTTCATCTTCTGACGCCCGGACTCACCCTCTTTCTGCATCTTTTGGAAGTAAGGCACTGCAATAGTAAGCAGTTGGATTACGATCGAAGCAGAGATATAGGGCATAATACCAAGCGCAAAGATCGATGCATTGGAGAATGCACCACCGGAGAACATATCCAACAGAGCCATCAAGCCGCCTGCCGTCTGGTTGTGCAGAGCAGAAAGCGCCGAGGGATCAATACCCGGAAGGACAATGAAAGAACCGAATCGGTAGATCAGCACAAAAAGCAGCGTGATACCCAACCGATTACGGAGATCTTCAATCTTCCAGATATTTTTACATGTTTCAATAAATTTCATACTTTGCGTTTTTAACTGAAACATTGGTACAAGCGGTTTTTACCCGCTTATACCAACACTCCTCGGTTAATTTAGATTTTCTCGATTGTGCCGCCGGCAGCAGTAATAGCCTCTTCAGCCGACTTGCTGAAAGCATGTGCCTTAACGGTGAGTTTAGCAGTCAGTGTACCGTTGCCAAGAATCTTAACAAGGGCATTCTTGCTAACAAAACCTGCCTCGTGCAATTCTGCCACGCCGATCACTGTCAACTGCTTTGCCTCTGCCAATGCCTGGAGCGTAGAAAGGTTTACGGCCTTATACTCTACACGGTTGATGTTCTTGAAACCGAATTTAGGCAAACGACGCTGCATAGGCATCTGACCACCTTCGAAACCAATCTTCTTCGAATAGCCGGAACGCGACTTTGCACCCTTATGACCGCGGGTAGAGGTTCCACCGAGTCCCGAACCGGCACCACGACCGATACGCTTTGCGGTTTTGACCGAACCTGCAGCAGGAGTTAAATTATATAATTCCATTGCTTTTTCTTATTAATCAATAACTTTAACCAAATGTTTTACTTTCTCTACCATTCCGAGAATAGCAGGATTAGCCTCGTGCTCAACGATGGCATTGATTTTGTGCAAACCAAGAGCCTGCATCGTCTCCTTTTGCACTTTCGGGCAGCGGATAATGCTGCGAACTTGCTGAATCTTAATTGTTGCCATAGTAATTCACGAATTAACCGTTAAACACTGTCGAGAGGCTCACACCGCGGTTCTGTGCAACCGTACGCGCATCACGCAGTTCAGCGAGAGCGGCAACGGTAGCCTTAACAAGGTTGTGAGGATTAGACGAGCCTTTTGCCTTAGCAAGCACGTCTGTAACGCCTACAGACTCCAGCACAGCACGCATAGCGCCACCTGCCTTAACTCCGGTACCGGTAGTAGCCGGTTGGATATAAACGCGTGCGCCGCCAAACTTAGCATATTGCTCGTGAGGGATAGTACCCTTCTGAACAGGCACTTGAATAAGGTTCTTCTTAGCCGCCTCGGTTGCTTTAGAGATAGCGGCGGTAACTTCACCCGCCTTACCCAAACCATATCCTACAATGCCATTTCCGTCACCTACTACAACGATAGCAGCGAAAGTAAATGTACGTCCACCTTTCGTAACTTTGGTTACGCGGTTAACTGCGACAAGGCGCTCCTTGAGTTCCAAGTCTTGTGTTGATTTAACTCGATTCATTTTCGTCTCGTTGTATTAGAATTTGAGACCTGCTTCACGAGCAGCGTCTGCCAATGATTGAACACGACCATGATAGAGATAACCGTTACGGTCGAAAACAACTTCCTCGACGCCTGCTTTCTTAGCCGCATCGGCAATTGCTTTACCTACCAACGCAGCCTTCTCGCTCTTGGTAATTTTATCTTTGATTCCGAGCGACGATGCACTGGCAACCGTAACGCCCTTCAAGTCATCAATAACTTGTGCGTATATCTGACTGTTGCTGCGGAATACCGTCAGACGAGGACGCTCGGCTGTACCCGACACCTTAGCGCGGATAGAGGCTTTTATCTTAAGTCTTCTTGCAATTTTCTGAATCATACTACTTCCTTTCTATTATTTACCGGCCGACTTACCTGCCTTACGACGTACCACTTCACCTTGGAAGCGAACACCTTTACCTTTATAAGGCTCCGGACGACGGAATGAACGAATCTTGGCGCATACTTGACCGAGGAGTTGCTTATCTGCCGACTCCAGGATAACAAGCGGGTTCTGGTTACGCTCCGACTTGGTTTCCACCTTAATCTCTTTGGGCAAGCCCAGATAGATAGGGTGTGTATAACCAAGCGCGAAGTTCAGCACTTGCGGTTGAGCCAATTCCACACGGAAACCGACACCGACCAACTCAAGCACTTTCTTGTAGCCGTCATGGACGCCAACTACCATATTATGAATCAAAGCACGATACAGACCGTGTTTTGCACGACTTTCTTTTTCATCGTTCGGACGAGAAACATGGCATACACCGTCCTCAACCGTAACGGTAATCAACGGATCAACCGCCTGGGTCAATTCACCCTTGGGACCTTTAACCGTTACAACATTCTCCGGGCTGACCGTTACGGTTACACCTGCAGGGATAGCAATAGGCAATTTACCAATTCTTGACATAGTCTTTTCCTCCTTACATTAGTAAACATAACAAATCACCTCACCGCCAAGTTGCAGACCAAGGGCTTCCTTGTTTGTCATCACACCTTTGGAGGTAGAGAGAATAGCGATACCGAGGCCGTTCAGCACGCGAGGCATCTCACGATAGCCTACATACTTACGAAGACCGGGGGTCGACACACGTTGTAAACTCTTGATGGCGTTAACTTTGTTAACGGGATCATACTTCAAGGCAATCTTGATAGTACCTTGAGGCCCATCTTCCACGAACTTGTACGAAAGGATATAACCTTTTTCAAACAAGATACGGGTGATCTCTTTCTTCAGATTCGAAGCAGGCACCTCTACTACGCGATGACCGGCTTTGATTGCATTTCTGAGACGAGTCAGATAATCTGCGATAGGATCTGTCATAAATGTTTGTTGTTAAATTAATCCCGCCTTCCGGGACAATATTTAATAATACGGGGTTTCTACGCCCCAAAAAGTATAGTTATTACCGACATTCTTGCAATCGGCACAACCAATTATTACACACAAATATCATGCCACAATAACTGACAAGATAAACGGATGCTAAAAGAGAAGACAACGCAAAAGCAGTCTATCTACACTTATTTGCCGCACCTCCGGAGCATATTCCACCCGTAGAAAAGCGATAAAATAATTAAGCACTTTTATCGTATGCAATTATTCTGCCGAATATTAATAGCGTAAAATAGCCGCACAATCGAAAATATCGATAACTGTACGACAATCCCGGAGAAGCAGTAACTTCCCCGGGTCTGCCGTATTCGATTACCAACTTGCTTTCTTCACTCCCGGAATGAGCCCCTTCGAAGCCATCTCACGGAACTGAATACGACTCAAGCCGAATGCACGCATATAGCCTTTCGGACGACCCGTAATCTTGCAACGGTTGTGCAAACGAACGGGACTTGCGTTCTTAGGCAGCGATTGGAGACCTACATAGTCACCATCCTTGAGGAGTTGCGCACGCTTTGCTGCATATTTAGCAACCAATGCGGCACGCTTTACCTCGCGGGCTTTCATTGATTCTTTTGCCATAGTGATGATTACTTTTTGAACGGTAAACCAAACTCACGCAACAGAGCGAAACCCTCTTCGTCGGTATTAGCCGTAGTTACGAACGTGATGTTCATACCCAGCAGTTTGGTGATGTTATCAATGTTGATTTCGGGGAAGATAATCTGCTCCTGGATGCCGAGCGTGTAGTTACCACGACCGTCCATCTTGTTCTCGATACCTTTGAAGTCGCGGATACGGGGCAGAGCCACACGCACCAAACGCTCCAAGAACTCGTACATACGCTCACCGCGGAGAGTAACGCGCACGCCAATCGGCATCTTCTTACGAACCTTGAAGTTTGCGATATCTTTCTTGGAAGTGGTAGCGACAGCCTTCTGACCTGCGATAGCAGTCATCTCTGCCTGTGCGACATCGATGATTTTCTTATCGGCTACAGCCTCGCCCAAGCCCTGATTGAGGACAATCTTTGTGAGTTTCGGGCACTGCATTACTGTAGTGTAGTTGAACTCCTTCATCAAGATAGGAACGATACGCTCCTGATAATCTTGTTTTAGACTTGCTGTATTCATCACTATAGTTCCTTTCCGGATTTTTTAGATACACGAACCAACTTGCCATCTTTCTCAATACGACCTACACGAACCGGTTTGCCGTTCTCAACGGGGTTGAGGTTCGAGATATGAATGGAAGCCTCCTGTTTAACAATACCACCTTGTGGGTTCTTTGCATTAGGTTTGGTACTCTTCGATACCATATTCAAACCCTCTACGATAGCACGCTGCTTATCTACCAGCACCTCCAGCACACGGCCGGTCTTGCCTTTGTCAGCACCCGCATTTACATAGACGGTATCACCTTTCTTAATATGTAATTTTGCCATTACTGTAATAATTTAGATGATTAAAGCACTTCAGGTGCCAACGAGATAATTTTCATGTTCGTTTGACGGAGTTCACGAGCCACAGGGCCAAAGATACGCGAGCCTCGAAGTTCACCGGCGTTCGAGATAAGCACGCAAGCGTTATCATCGAAACGGATGTAGCTACCGTCAGCACGACGTACTTCTTTCTTGACGCGAACAACGATAGCGCGGCTAACCGCACCGTCTTTGATGTCCGACGAAGGAATAACACCCTTTACTGCTACTACGATGGTGTCTCCAAGGGTGGCGTAACGCTTCTTGGTTCCGCCCAGTACACGGATGCACAATGCTTCTTTTGCACCGGAGTTATCCGCAACTGTAAGTCTTGATTCTTGCTGTATCATAATTACTTAGCCCTTTCGATAATTTGAGTTAGACGCCAACGAACAGTTTTGCTCAAAGGACGAGTTTCCATAATACGAACGGTATCACCGATACCACACTCGTTCTTCTCGTCATGAACATGGAACTTACGCGTTTTATTGACAAACTTGCCATAGAGGGGGTGCTTCTCTTTCCACTTAACGGCTACGACAACGGTCTTATCCATCTTGTTGGAAACGACAACGCCCACACGCTCTTTTCTTAAATTTCTTGTTTCCATTTCACTCTCGTTTTTACTTGGTTAATTCTCTTGCACGAAGTTCTGTTGCAAGACGTGCGATTGTCTTACGAGCAACCTTAATCTGCAACGGATTGTCAAGCGGAGAAATGCTGTGGTTCAATTTCAAGCGGACGAGTGCATCTTTCTCTGCAGCCAAACGCTCCTGAATCTCAGCGGTAGTTAATTCTTTAATTTCTGCTGTTTTCATAATCCTGATTAAACATTTTGGGTTGGGTCGTAATCACGTCTTACGACAAATTTGGTAGTGATAGGAAGTTTCTGAGCAGCCAAACGAAGAGCCTCTTTTGCTACCTCGTATGGTACGCCGTCAACCTCGAAGATAATACGTCCCGGTTCCAATGGAACTACGAATCCCTCGGGAGCACCTTTACCTTTACCCATACGGACATCCAGAGGTTTCTTAGTGATGGGTTTATCC
>CAVFIY010000109.1:0-6487 GCA_963622435.1 Bacteroides uniformis
GAAACAAATACACGAAAAATTTATTCAAATATAGTCAAATAGATTTATTCAAATATAGTCAAACATACAGAACGATTTTTATGAATAATGAATGGTAATACGGCGCAGCCGTCCGTTCCAAACAAGTAACACGGCACCGTCTGTTCCAAACAAACAAGTAACACACACAATGAAGAATATCGCATTTATCATCAACCCCATTTCGGGGACACAGAATAAAAAGAAGTTACCCAAACTCATTCAGCAGACGCTCGACCCCGAGCAGTGGCTGCCGAACATCGTCTTCACCGAGCGACCCGGGCATGCCACCGAGTTGGCACAGCAGTACGCCCGCATGGGCTTTGACGCCGTGGTGTCTGTCGGCGGCGACGGCACACTGAATGAAGTGGCACGGGGTTTGCATGATACGGAGACGGCACTCGGTATCCTGCCTATGGGGAGCGGGAACGGCTTTGCACGCCACTTGGGCATACCCGTCCACGCGGCAAAAGCCATCGAGATGCTTAACCACGCAGAGCCTATCCGTGTCGATTACGGCTTGGCGGAAGACCGCCTTTTTATCAGCACCTGCGGCACGGGGTTCGACGCCCAAGTGGCAGACCGCTTTGCAGGTTCCACTAAGCGCGGGCTGAAGACTTATGTGCTTGATATACTGAAAGATGTGCTGACCTACAAGGCACAAACTTATCATATCACGGGCGACGGATTGGATATCACGCACAAGGCGTTCCTCATCACTTTCGCCAACGCCAGCCAGTGGGGTTACGAGGCATGCATTGCGCCCAAAGCCAGTATTCAGGACGGCAAACTGGATATCTGTATCATGAGCAGTTCGGCACTGATTGGGGCGGCAGGTCTGGCAGTGCGTCTGTTTACCAAGAGCATAGACGGCAGCCTCTTTATGGATACCGTGCGAGCAAAAGAAATCCTGCTCGAGCGGGAAGAGGTTGCGCCTTTCCATATCGATGGCGACCCCGTGGAAATGCCCAAAGACATCCACATCCGCATCGTCCCCGACGGCCTGAAAGTACTTGTGGAGAAGAGATTCTAACCTCCCCGCCCCCTCCAAAGGAGGGGACAACAAAACGGGGTGTTCGTGAACGGACGGCTGCGCCGTATGGACACGAATTGACACAAAAAGCATATTTGTGTACAGACAAGAAACAAATACACGAAAAATTTATTCAAATATAGTCAAATAAATTCACCCTAATAGTAAAACATACAGAAAGAGTTTTATGAATAATGAATGGTAATACGGCGTAGCCGTCCGTTCACAAAAAGAATTTGTTGTGAGTGCCGACACGGCACCGTCCGTTCACAAAGTAAACATAATTATGACAATAAAGTTTATCAACAAAAGCAACAACCCGTTGCCGCGGTACGAGAGTACGCAGGCGGCAGGTATGGATATACGCTGTTTCCTCTCGGAGCCGGTCACGCTGCAACCGTTGGAGCGTAAACTGCTGCCCACGGGGCTGTATATGGAACTCCCTGTCGGCTACGAAGCACAGATTCGCCCCCGCAGCGGCTTGGCACTCAAACGAGGGCTGACCGTACTCAACACCCCGGGTACGATAGACGCAGACTACCGCGGCGAGATAGGTATTATCCTTATCAACCTCAGCCAAGAGCCACAGACCATCGAGTCGGGCGAGCGCATCTGCCAAATGGTTATTGCCCGCCACGAGCAGCCACAAATAGAAGAGGTGACAATTCTTTCCGATACCGAACGCGGCGCAGGCGGCTTCGGACACAGCGGAGTGAAGTAATTGAGAATTAAGAATTAAGAATTAAGAATTAGGCATTGTGCATTTAGCATTGAGCATTGAATATGCGTTTTGTTGTAACGATATTGATAGGGCTATGTGTCGCGGGGAGTGCGATGGGCGGAGGGAGGAAAAAGCCCGCTGCCATGGAGGCAATCAGCCCCGAGCGTGAACAGCAGTTCACCTACTATTGGTATGCCGCACAGCAGAACCTGACGGAGGGGAACAACGCCGTTGCCCTGCAGCAATTGCTACTCTGCGAGCAACTCAACCCGCAAGACGCTATCACCCAAGAGTTTATCGGCAAACTCTACACCGCTATCGGGCAAGACGAGCGTGCCTGTGCTTACCTGAAAGCCGCCTACGAACACGACCCCGCTCGGCGTTGGTATGCCTACTCCGTAGCACTCGCCAAGCAGAACACCGAGCAGGCGAACAAAGAGATACTGCAAGTGGTGCGAAATGCCACTCGTTTGAACCCCAAGGATGCTTTCGCATGGCGCAACCACTATCTCGCCGCCGCCCTTAACGGGGAATACAAAGAGGCACTGCGCGCCCAAGACCGAGTGGACGCCATAGAGGGGTACTCCGATAATAGTGCCTACAACCGCTACCGCCTCTACCTCAGTTTGCAAGACAAGCGGCACGCTGTTCAGTCGCTGGACGACTACCTCGCCAAAGAGCCGTACGACATCCGCTTCCTGCTCCTGAAAGCCGAACTGCTGGCTGCAACCAACGCCCCTGCGAAACAACAGATAGCAGCCTACGAGGCAGTGCTGCAAGTTGACCCGACCAACCTCACTATCATTAACAACTACGCCTATCTGTTGGCAACCACGGGGGGCGACCTGCGCCAAGCGGAGCAGATGAGCCTACAAACCATACGGGAGCAACCCGAGAACGCAGTCTTCCTCGACACCTACGCATGGATATTGCACCTGCAGGGGCAAGACGCACTGGCGGGCTTCTATATCCGTAAGGCACTGCAAAACGCCACTGCCGCCGACAAACCGGAGATAGAGCAGCATTACAAAGCAATCGTGAAATAAAATGAACTTACGCAAATACATAGGTCGCGAGATACGGCGGGCAGTGGATAGAGCGACCGACCGCGCCCTTGCCATAGGCAGCAAAATAGCAGTCGGCAGTGTGGTGGAAGGATTGGGCATAGTGGCATTTGTGGTCGGCATCGGTTGCGGACTGAGCGGCTGCCATACGCAGAAAGTGCTGCCGAAGACAGAGCAGACCACCGTCGTGGAAGAAGAAACGCCGAAATGGCACACCTGCCTCGTGCAGAACGCCCAAGGCATACTCACCCTGCACGGGCAGACTATCACCGCCAATTGCACGATGCAAGCGGTGCGCGACTCGCTCGTCGTGTTGAGTATCATGCCCATGCTCGGTATCGAAATGGTGCGGATAGAGGCAACGCCCGAGAAGGTCATCGGCATCGATAAGATGAATCGCCAATACGCCGCCATGACCTACGATGAGATAAACAGCCTGCTTTCCCCCACTCTCTCGTGGAGCGACCTGCAAGCCTTGGCAAGCGGCGAAATGCCGAGCGAGACCGAGGGTGAAGCCTTTGTAGGCTACAGCGCTATGGGACAGACGGTTATGCTGCGTGTCATCTACCCCGCCATACAGAAAGATGTCCCCGTGCGGGCAGTACATCTGAACCTGAGCCGCTACCAAGAAAAGACCCTAACGGATTTGTTACAATGAAACGATTCCTTCTCTATATAGCGTTGCTGTGCCTTTCGGTGAGCGTGTCCGCCGAGTCGGTCAAGAGCCTGCAAAAGAAGCAGCAAGACCTGCAAAAGCAGATTGAGCAGACCAACCAAATGCTGCAGCAGACCAAGAAGAACGAGACTTCCACGCTCAATAAGTTGCAGTTGCTCAACAAGAACATCAAGACCCAACGCCAACTCATTCACACCCTGGGCAGTGAGATTACCGCCCTCGATAGAGAGATGAACCGCTTGAGCCGCACACGCGACTCGCTGCAGACCAACCTCGATGCCTACAAGGCAGACTACGCCCGCATGGTGCGTGAGAGCCACTATGCACAGATGCAGCAGTCGCCACTCCTCTTTATTCTCTCGGCGGAGAGTTTCCAACAGATGGTGCGGCGTGTCTTCTATATGCAAGAGGTGGCGCACTATCGCCAAGAGCAAGTGGCACGCATAGAGCATACGCAGACCGAGATAGATATTCAGAACACCGCCCTGCAAGAGCATCGCAAAGACAAAGCGAAGACCCTGCAGACCCGCAAACGCCAGCAGGAGAACCTCGCCCGCGATGAGAAGAAGCACCAAAACATGCTCACGCAACTCAAGAAGCAGGAGAAAGACCTCGGGGCGAAACTCAAGAAACAGCAGCAGCAAGTCGCCCAACTCAATAAGAAGATAGACGAGATGGTGCGCAAGCAGACTGCCACTAAAACGACATTGACCAAAGAGCAGAAACTCGTGGCAGGCGGCTTCGAGCAGAACAAAGGCAAACTGCCATGGCCGGTGGAGAAAGGTTATATCAGCGGCTATTTCGGCAAGCAGCAGCACCCTGTTTATGAGCATGTGGTGACAGATAACAAGGGTATTTATCTGCAAACCACGACGGGTGCGGCAGCACGGGCGGTGTACAAAGGCGAGGTGACGAGTTGCTTCCTCGTGGGCAACACCTACGCTGTGATTATCCAGCACGGTAACTACCGCACGGTCTATTCAAACTTAAGCAAACTCACTGTAAAACAAGGGGATAAGGTAGAGACCAAGCAGAAAATCGGCACTATCTACTCCGACCCCGAGCAGGACAACAAGACGGAACTCTATTTCCAAGTCTATAAAGACCGTACCATACTCGACCCTGCCCAGTGGATTGCGAGATAAGAGACCTCCCCTCACCCCTCCAAAGGAGGGGAATGGGGCAAAGAATGGTGTTCTTCTTTGACAGCCTTATACACCATACAAAAATACGGCATACATTTTGCATAGACTCGAACGATATGAAACACAAACTCTATATACTGTTGGCAATCGGCGCAATGCTGATGAGTTGCAAGGAACACAAATGGATGGACTGGAAGACGCAGAACGACATTTGGTTGGAGCAGCACGCCGCAACATACAAAGACAGTGTGGGATTCTACATTGCCTCCGACGGGCTGCAATACCGTATTATGGCAGACTCCCTTCAGTCCGGCGCACGCCCCAATGCCACCAGTACTGTGGTTTGTGACTATTCGGGATTCCTCATCAACGGCTACCAATTCGACGGGGGAACGGCACAGTTCTCCATGTCGTCAGTAGTGGCCGGCTTTGCAGAAGGATTGCAGAAGATTCACCAACACGGAGATATAGAAATCTATGTGCCGTACTATCTCGGTTACGACCAATCGGCATACGCCAACGACTCGATTGGCAAAGCCGTCGGTATGGGCACCGAGGGGACAAGCAGTTATATCCCGCCTTACTCGGTATTGATATTTAAGGTACACCTGACCAGCGTCAGCAATTGATATGCAACGGGGGGCAATAGCCATAGCGGGAATGCTCTGCCTGCTGCTCTGCGGGTGCGGCGACACGACCTACAGGAGTTCCGTCCCCTCCTACCCTGTAAGCATACGGATAGATACACGCTCGGGGATATTCGTACACTTTGTCCCTTCCAACTCGTACACCTATACTATAGTGGATGCCGACGGCTACCACTTTAACGGACAAACGCAGCCGCGCCAAGCGATGAATGATGCCTACGGCTATGCGGGGGTGGTGATATTTATCGACGGCAACCAACAGTACACCTCGTACGACCTTTGCTGCCCCGTGTGCCTAAAACGGGATAAGCCGGTAGAGATAGACGGATTAAAAGCCATCTGTCCTACCTGCGGGGAGGAGTACGACTTGAGCGGAGGCGTGGGCGTGCCGACCAAAGGAATATCGAGCGAGTCGCTGCGCCGCTATACGACTATCTACTCGGGCGATATCATTACCGTATATAATTAGGAATGTGTAATGTGCAATTTGTAATGTGTAATGTGTAATGTGTAATTCGTAATGATTGAACGCACAGAGGTTATAGAAATAGGCACGCTTGGACGCCCGCACGGCAAACAAGGCGAGATACAATGCCAAATGGCGAACGACTATTGGGACGAAGCGGAAGCGGAGTTCCTGCTACTCGACATCGACGGCATACTTGTGCCTTTCCGTGCCGAAGACTGGCGGGGAAAGAGTGCAGAGGTGCTGATATTCCGCCTGCGTGGGATAGACAGCGAGGAGAAAGCGGCACGCCTGACGGGCAGAACGGCATATATGTTGCGTCGAGACATCGCCGAAGAAGCAGCAACTGGACTCACTTGGCAAGACTTGACGGGTTACACCGTGGAGGACGAAACGGGGCAGACCGTAGGCAAGGTCGCTGCAGTGGATGAAAGCACACTCAATACCCTGCTCGAACTCGAAGACGGACGCCTGCTGCCTATCCACGAAGACCTGATACAAGCGATTGATACCGACCGAAAACTGCTGCGAATGCTCGTCCCACAAGGAATATGAACAATTAACAATTAAAAATTACTACTGTTGCGATAAATCGCCACATCGTAGTTGTAAACGGTTGATATTTACATGGTTACATGGATTCTTCAATTTTTCGATTTGAATTGGATGATTTCTATCTATTTTAGAGAGAGAAGCGAAATAGGCGTGGTAGACTGG
>CAVFIY010000110.1:0-6474 GCA_963622435.1 Bacteroides uniformis
TGCGCAAAGCACACATTACGAACATTCGTATCTTCTTCACCGCAAGCAACTTGTTCTGCGCAACGAAGTACTCGGGTTCGGATCCGGAAGTGGATACCCGCTCGAAGAACAACCCGCTGACTCCGGGTGTGGATTTCTCGGCGTTCCCCAAGAACCGTGCATTCAACTTCGGTCTTAACCTATCGTTCTAAACAGAATCCTAATATGCTACAGGGGCATTTAGACAGCCCCGCTTAACGGAATAACTTATAAAAACAACAGAGAACAGATGAAAAACTATCAATATATTGTCTATGGCGTGATTGCCTTCTCAATGATTGGCTGCGGATTCTTCGATTCCGACTCGCCATCCGCCATGGACGCAAAGACAGTCTATTCGAACACCGAACTCACCGAGCAGGCTATCGCCGGGGTGTACGATGTGTTCGGCAACGACAAGAGTTATCGTAACCGACTGACCTGCGGCTATATGGGGCTGAATACGGATATAGAGCACGGCACCAAGAACAACGGGAAATCGGACTACTGCCTCTACACTATGACACCGATTAGTTCGGACCTGACAAACGCATCGGGTAAGGATCCTTGGGGCTATATGAATGTAATGATTGAGCGGTGCAACAACATCATCGAGGGTATTGAGCAATATGGGGACACTACCAACGAGAAGTCTCGGTACTTCCTCGGAGAGGCATATTTCTTGCGCTCGTTTATCTATCTCGATATGGTGAAATTGTGGGGTGATATTCCGCCTCGTTTTGAATCGCTGGCAAAGAACCCTGACGGTGTGAATACCAAAAAGGACAACCGCAACATCGTATTCGAGCACCTGCGCAGCGACCTGCGCCATGCGGCAGAGCTGCTGCCTTGGTCGTCGGCTTGCCCCGGTACGGCTGCCAACCAAGTGGGCCGTCCGTCGAAAGCCGCTGCATTAGCACTGCTGATGCGCAACGACATGATGTACGCCGGCAAGGGCGTACGCCCCGAGACCTATACCACGGGCCCTGTATTCAACCTTGACGACGCTGCACAGCGTAAGGTTCTCTACGAAGAAGTGCTATGGGCAGGCGCACAGATACTGAACGAGTCGTCGGAGAGCAAGAAATTCCTCTCGAGCTATGAGCAGATATTCAAAAACATCTGCCAAGATCAGATGAACTACTATCAGACCGAGGTATTCTGGGCAATCCCATTCGCAAGCACCCGCGGACAAGTGCTGCAATACAACTGCCCGAAGGCCAACGAGTCACTGAAAGGACTGAAAAACAACACGAGCGGCTCGTCGAACTCGGCCATTGCCGCTGTGCCGACGCTCTACTACGATTTTGAAGAAGGAGATGTCCGCCGCGACGTAACCTTGCTGCCCTACTACTGGGTGTATGATAACGGCGCCAAGTTCGATTCCGACGCAGATAAACGCAAAAATGCGTTCGGCGACTACGAAGGAAACATTCTCTACCAAAAGAATCAAAAAATCAGCGAGTGGTACATGGCTAAATACCGTGTAGAGTGGATGAAGCGTGAGCGCGACAACAACGATGACGGTATCGACTTCTCGGTAATTCGCTACGCCGACGTGCTGCTGATGGCAGCAGAGGCCACGATTGGCGGTATCGGCAACGATGTTCCGACCAACCTCTACGGCATTGACGGACAGAAGTGCTTCGACCAAGTGCGTGAGCGTGCAGGCGTGAAGAGCAAAGCGCTGACGATGGAAAACATCATCGAAGAGCGTAAGTTGGAATTCGCCGGCGAATATATTCGCAAATTCGACCTGATGCGTTGGGGTATTCTCAAAACGCAATTGGAAGCAGCCACCGAGCGTCTCGCGGCGCTGAACGCCCACACGGGAGAGTTCGCAAGCCTGCCCGACACGATCTACTTCAAATACAAAGACCTCGGCTACTCGGCTGACTACAGCTACGATGAGAGCGTAACGCATGTGTTCGTAATGGATAGCGTTTGGGGATTGAAGAAAGGCGAAACCGGTCCCGCTCCCACTTACAACAAAGAGAATCACTGGATAAAGAAATCGATCTACGAGGACTCGTCGAAGGGGCGTAACTTGGCTCCCGCCAACTACATGCTCTACGACACGGAGAACCCCGACTGCTTGAACTCGCGTCAATTCTGGCCCATCTTCAGCGTCAACATCGGTTCCTCGAACGGTACGCTGTGGAACGACTACGGATACGGAGAGTAATTTCCTAATTAAGAATTATGAATTAAGAATTAAGAATGATTAGTTTCTAATTCATAAGAAGAGATGGGAAGAAAAAACCATTGATAGTATGCAGACGAAACAGTTATTGTTCGGAATATTGGCAGTGGTCGGCTTGCTGGGATGCAAGCCGACCACTGAGCCCAATGGGGGCAGCGACAACAGCAAACCCGCTGACATCGAGGCGCTAACCAAGGCCTGCCAATGGCGAGAAGGCGGCGGCAAAGAGGCTACCGGCGGCGACGGCGGGCAAGTGTATTTCATCACCGACCTGAGCGACGACAACGACCCGAGCACCGGTCTCCCCAAGAACGGCACGCTGCGCTACGCCATCAATCAGACGGGGGCGAGGATTATTCTATTCCGCACCTCCGGCACGATTTACCTCAACAAGGAATTGGATATCCGCAACGGCAATTTGACCATTGCCGGACAGACAGCGCCGGGGGAGGGAATCTGCATTGCGAACTACCCTGTCTGCATCAAGAGTGCTGAGAATGTGGTGATCCGATTCGTGCGCTTCCGCATGGGCGACAGCTCGAAAACGGAAGGCGATGCGGTGTCGGTATATGACTCGAAAAACATTATGATTGACCACTGCTCCTGCTCGTGGTCGACCGACGAGTGCGTGAGCTGCTACGGGAATACGAATTTCACGCTGCAATACTGCTTCATTACCGAATCGCTGCGCATCTCTGTGCACGGCAAAGGGAAACACGGGTACGGAGGCATCTGGGGAGGGACGAACGCTTCATTCCATCACAACCTGTTGGCGCACCACGACTCGCGTAACCCGCGTTTCGACCACTCGTATGTGAATAGCAAGTGCTTTGGCCCGCTGGACTTTGTGAATAATGTAGTGTACAACTGGGGAGGGAACTCGGCGTACGGCGGAGAGGGTATAGGAACGGCTCGGGAAATCAACTTTGTGGCGAACTATTACAAGCCCGGTCCGGCGACTAATTCGAAAGTGTCGGCACGGCTGCTCAACCCGACCACCAAATGCACCAACTGCTCGAGCAATGCATCAGATGTGCTGCCGGGGAAGTTCTATCTGGCAGGCAACTACATGTACGGCAGCGATGCCGTGACAAAAGACAATTGGGGAGGCGTTGTTCCCGATGAGTCGTCGAAAAAAGAGCAATGCAAAACGACCGCGCGTTGGACTACGGGACTGACCGCACTTACTACGGAGCAGACCGCAGAGGATGCCTTCGAGACAGTGCTGAGCAAAGCCGGCTGCTCGCTGCATCGTGACGCCATCGACGCCCGCATAGCGGAAGAGGTACGCACAGGCTCCTCAACCTACACAGGCTCGAACGGCTCGACGGGCGGACTGATAGACACGCCGAGCGACACAGAGGGGTATTTGACTTACAAGGCGGAAGCAGCACCCACGGACACCGATGCAGACGGCATACCCGACGAGTGGGAAGAGGCACACGGGCTGAATCCGAAACTGCGTTCGGACGCAAAAGCACAGACACTGGTGGCCGGACACTCCAACCTGGATGTGTATCTGTGCAGTTTGGTACAAGATTTGTATTAAGTGAGATAGAGGGCTGCCAGGCGTTCCTTAGAGAGAACCGCTACTTTCCTTATTGAATAGAACAGTTTTACTACATAACCTACTAGCGAATCGATACGACATGAAGAAGATTTTCCTAACGATAGGTATTGTTGCACTTGCCTGCGGGGCAAGCGCACAGAAATATGCAGGGTACTACGAGAATCTGCCCGTTGCAGTGGAGCAGGTGCAGGAAGTGGTGATACCCGACTACTCGGTGACGCTGACGGATTTTGGTGCCGTGGAGGGAGGCGAGGTACTCTGCTCCGACGCATTCACTGCCGCCATTGCTGACCTGAAGACGCACGGAGGCGGACATCTGATTGTTCCCGACGGGGTATGGCTCTCGGGGCCGATTCGGCTGATTAGCAACATGGATTTGCACCTGAGCGACCACGCCACTATTCTGTTCTCCACAAACAAGGAACTCTATGTACCTGCGGGCGCACCGCGCGACGGAAGCAAGAAATGCAATGCGCTGGTGTACGGCAGCAAGTTGGAGAATGTGGCTATCACGGGGCATGGCACGCTCGACGGACAGGGTATCTACTGGCGTCCCGTAAAGAAAGAGAAAGTGGATGCCGAGCAGTGGAGCGACCTACTGGCGATGGGAGGACAGGTTGTGCCGAACGGCAAGACCAAGGAGATTTGGTATCCGTTCAACTTGAATAAGGAGTTGGGCGTGCCGAACATTGCGGGCGACGCGGTTGCACAAGAGAAGATGCGTCCGCACTTGGTGAATATCACCGACTCGAAGAATGTGCTGATTGAGAATGTGCATCTGCTCAACTCGCCGAAGTTCCACCTCGTGCCGACCCGTGTGCAGAATCTGATAATCGACGGCGTGAATATCCGCTGCCCGCACTGGGCGCAGAACGGCGATGCGATGGATCCCGGCAATGTGCAGGTGTGTCTGATTGCGAACTGCAATATCAGTTGTGGTGATGACGGTATCTGCATGAAAGGCGGCGTGGGCGACAAGGGTGTCGCTGCGGGTCCGCAACGGGACTTCCTCATTACGAACGACACTGTCTATCACGCACACGGCGGGTTTGTCATCGGCTCGGAGTTCTCGGGCGGTATGCAGCGGCTGGTGGTGAAAAACTGTATGTTCGACGGGACGGACATCGGACTGCGTTTCAAGTCGGCTCCCGGGCGCGGCGGTTGGTGCGAGGACATCTACTGCTATGATATAGTGATGAAGAACATTCAGAAGTCGGTGGTTCTGTTCTCGTCGGGCTATGCGGATCGCGGTGCGGGCGTGAGTGCGACGGACAAAGACAACAAGTCTGCCTATTTCCCCGACTGGAGCAACTTCACTTTCCGCAACATCACTTGCGTGGGCGCAAAGACGGCTGTTGAGGTAGAGGGCATCAAGGGAAAGCCTGTGCGGGATATGCTGTTTGAGAATGTAATGGTGCTTGGTGCGAAGAACGGCATTGTGATGAAATATGCAGAGAACTTCCGTTTCGAGAACTGCACTTTCCGTTGCAAGACGGGCAACGAATTCGACATTGAGCGGTCGAAGAACATTCTCTTCAACGGGAAAGACCCGTTGGCGGAGTAAATGGGGTGCACAGCAAGGGCGTACCGTCAAAAAGTACACATATTGTGTCAATATGGTGCAGGTGGGAGCGGTAGAAAAGGCGTACCTTTGCACCAATAAAAGATGAGGACAAGAACAGGGTAACATCAGGGTAACCACAGGGAAAAAGTAAGGTGGATACAAGGAGGTTGCAGGGTTCTTGGAGAATTACACTAGCAATACAATTTCTAATCAATAAACTAACACAAACATGAAAAAGATTTTCTTCTTCGCTGCTACGATGATGGCAGTAATGACTATTAACGCTACGGTCTATGACTTCACCGCACTTACTGCAGAGAGCGATTGGACAGTAACCAATGCAACCAAGAACACGACTGAGACAAAGGAAGACAAGGGTAAGTTCGTGTATGACATCGCTGCCGATGTAGAGGCTACGGTTGTTCCGTCGAAACTGACCAATGATATTGTTTTCTCTATCAAGAACGGTAGTGATAAGAAGAAAGCGTTCAACATCAATTTGGCAAAGGGATTCGAGTTTGGTGGCAAGAATGGTATTTTGACGATTGATAATGTAAAGATTGGCGACAAAATTGTTATCACTGTTGCTTCCAAGGGTTCGACTGCGGCTAACTTCGAAGTAGAGGGCTATCCTAAAGGGGCTATCACTGTAACTACCGATTTGGTTTGTCCTGTAAAAGGTGGCGAAGGCGCAGATGATGAGGGATATGTATGGAAGGAAATCGAGTACACCGCAAGTGCTACCTCTGTAGTAATCAAAGAGGGTACTGCAGGTTATCGTATCAAGGCTGTTGAGGTTGTAAGCGCAACTGCTAACGAGAATGTAAAGGCTGATGCTGTTAAGGCTGTGAAGACGATTGAGAACGGTCAACTCGTTATCATCAAGGGCAACAACAAGTACGATGCACTCGGTACTTTCCTCGGAACAGTAGAGTAATCATTCGGAACAAATATCCTGTACATTGAATAGGTAGAGAGCCTGCTAAGCGGAAACGCTTGGCGGGCTCTTTTCGTTGTATGGGTGGCGTGAGGGTGGTATGGGAGTGTTTTATGGGTGGCATGGGAGCGGCGTAGGGGTTAATTAGGCAGATGAGTCTAATGGGGCGAATAGGAGGAATG
>CAVFIY010000111.1:0-6448 GCA_963622435.1 Bacteroides uniformis
TTCTCCTTCATACCCTCCAGCAAGTCTACCTTGCCTTGAACGGCAGCCTCGTTGAGCACCTTGGTGGTCTCTTGGAACGAAGCGGCAGACATGAAGGACTTGGTACCCAGAGCCGCACGCGTGATACCTTGCAGAATCTGCTTAGCGGTAGCGCACTCGGCCTCACGCGCCTCAACGACTTTCTTGTCGCGGCGACGCAGGCTGGAGTTCTCATCGTGCAGACGGCGAGCGGTAACAATCTGACCCGGTTGCAACAATTCGCTATCGCCGGCATCGGTAACCACCTTCTTGCCCCAGATACGGTCGTTCTCGTCCATAAAGTCCATCTTATCAACCACTTGCCCCTCGAGGAAGCGCGTATCGCCCGCATCGAGAATCTCGACTTTGCGCATCATCTGACGCACAATAATCTCGAAGTGCTTATCGTTGATTTCCACACCCTGCATACGGTAAACCGACTGTGCCTCATTGACGATATAGTCTTGAACGGCGGTCGGACCCTGAATAGCCAAGATGTCGTCGGGCGTAACTGCACCATCGGACAGCGCCACACCGGCACGAACATAGTCGCCCTCCTGTACCAGAATCTGTTTCGACAGCGGCACGAGATACGCTTTCTGCTCACCGAGTTTGGAGGTAACAAAGAGTTCACGGTTACCACGCTTGATCTTACCGAACGAAACCTCACCGTCGATTTCGGAAACGATAGCCGGATTGGACGGGTTGCGTGCCTCGAACAACTCGGTCACACGCGGAAGACCACCCGTGATATCGCCCGCCGTACCGAAGGCACGCGTAACGGTAAAGAGCAAGTCACCGACCTTAACATCTGCGCCGTCGGTATAGACGAGGCTCGCCTTAACAGGCAAGTTGTAGGTGCGGAGCACATTGCCGTTGCATAGACGAGGCTCGCCTTAACAGGCAAGTTGTAGGTGCGGAGCACATTGCCGTTGGCGTCCAAGATATGTGCCGAAGGCATCTTGGTCTTGTCCTTGGTATCAGTGATAGAAACCTCTTTCTTACCCGTCTGCTCATCGACATTGGTCTGTGCGGTAACGCCCTCGATGACATCCTCGTACTGCAGGCGACCATCTTGCTCGATAACCACCGATGCCTTGTACGGATCCCACTCGCAGACAACCGTTCCCTTGTCGTATTTCTGCCCCGGCGTGATGAACAACTTCGAAGCGTAAGGGATATTGAATGTAGTCAGCACAACCCCCGTCTTCTCGTCCTTGAGTTGCATCTCGTTCAGACGGCTCACAACGATGCTATCACCGGCCTCGGTGGTAACGGTACGGAGTTCGTCTATCTCGATGATACCCTCACGAGGAATGGCGTAGGTGTTCTGCGTAGCCGCGTTGCCTGCGACACCACCCGAGTGGAAGGTACGAAGAGTCAACTGCGTACCCGGCTCACCGATGGCCTGTGCGGCAATGACGCCGACCGCCTCACCTTTCTGCACCATCTTACGCGATGCAAGGTTGCGGCCGTAGCACTTGGCGCAAACGCCGTGTTTCGATTCGCAGGTCAGCACCGAACGGATTTCAACCTCCTCGATACCCGCAGCCTCAATAGCCTCGCACGCCGCCTCACGGATCTCCTCGCCGGCAGCCACAATCAGATTGCCGTCCAAGTCGTGAATATCATGTACCGACACACGACCCAAGATACGCTGCGTGAGGGTAGCCACCACGGTATCGTTCTGTTTGATGGCGCGGGCCGTCAAACCACGAAGCGTACCGCAGTCCTCCTCGTTGATGATCACATCGTGCGACACATCGACCAAACGACGGGTCAGGTAACCGGCGTCGGCGGTCTTCAGTGCGGTATCCGCCAAACCCTTACGAGCACCGTGGGTAGAGATAAAGTACTCCAACACGGACATACCCTCTTTGAAGTTCGACAGAATCGGGTTCTCAATGGTCTGACGACCTTCGTTCGAACCGGCCTTCTGCGGCTTGGCCATCAGACCACGGACACCTGCCAACTGCTTAATCTGCTGTTTGTTACCACGGGCACCCGAGTCCATCATCATATATACGGAGTTGAAACCTTGGTCGGCCTCCTGCATGTGCTTCATCAGCACATCCGTCACTTCGGTATCGACCTTGTTCCAAGCGGCAATCACATTGTTGTAACGCTCGTCGTCGCCCATTTCACCGAAGTTGTACATCTCGGTAATGTTCTCGACTTCCTCGTTACCCTTAGCGATAATGCCCGCTTTCTCGTCCGGAATCAAAATATCATTCAAGTTGAAGGACAGACCGCCACGGAATGCCTTGTAGTAACCAAGGTCCTTGATGTCGTCCAAGAACTGTGCCGTACGAGCCACACCGCAAGTCTTAATCACCTTCGAGATAATCGACTTAACGGCACCTTTCTTCATCACCACATTCTGGTAGCCTACCTCAGCGGGAACATATTGATTTACCAATACACGACCCGGTGTGGTCTCTACAATGTGATTTACAGGCTTGCCGTCCACGATGTCGTCGAGACGGACTTTCACCTTGGCGTGGATATCCACACGACCCTCGTTGAGTGCAATGATAGCCTCCTCGGCGGAGTAGAAAATCAAGCCCTCGCCACGAACGCCGGTGCGCTCTTTCGTGATATAGTACAGACCGAGAATCATATCCTGCGAAGGCACCGTGATAGGATTACCGTTCGCGGGGTCTAGAATATTATGCGAACCGAGCATCAAAAGTTGCGCCTCGAGAACCGCTTCGTTGGACAGCGGCAAGTGCACCGCCATCTGGTCACCATCGAAGTCGGCGTTGAATCCGGCGCAAGCCAACGGGTGCAACTGAATAGCCTTACCCTCAATCATCTTCGGTTGGAAAGCCAAGATACCATGACGGTGCAAGGTCGGCGCACGGTTGAGCAATACGGGGTGTCCCTCCATTACATGCTCCAAAATTTCGTATATCACCGGCTCACGGCGATCGATAATCTTCTTCGCCGACTTAACGGTCTTGACGATACCGCGCTCGATGAGTTTACGGATAATGAACGGCTTATACAGTTCCGCTGCCATCTCCTTAGGAAGACCGCACTCGTGCATCTTCAGCTCCGGACCTACGACGATAACCGAACGCGCGGAGTAGTCAACACGCTTACCGAGCAAGTTCTGACGGAAACGACCCTGCTTACCTTTCAGCGAGTCGCTCAACGACTTCAACGGACGGTTTGCCTCCGATTTGATAGCCGTCGTCTTACGCGAGTTGTCGAACAGCGAGTCAACCGCCTCCTGAAGCATACGCTTCTCGTTGCGGAGGATGACATCCGGTGCCTTAATCTCGATGAGTCGTTTCAGACGGTTGTTACGAATAATCACACGACGATAGAGGTCGTTGAGGTCGGAAGTGGCGAAACGACCACCGTCCAACGGTACCAACGGACGCAACTCCGGCGGGGTAACGGGAATGACTTGCAGAATCATCCACTCGGGACGGTTCTTGCCCTTCGATGCACGGAAAGCCTCTACCACTTGCAGACGCTTCAGTGCCTCCTGCTTACGCTGTACGGAGGTCGAAGTGCTGGCTTGGTCACGCAGTTGATAACTCAACGAGTCGAGGTCGATGGTCGCCAGCAAATCATAGATTGCATCCGCACCCATCTTGGCGATGAACTTATCGGGGTCGCTATCCTCCAGCGAGTCGTTGTTCTCGGGCAGGATGTCAAGAATCTGTGCATATTGCTCCTCATCGAGCAGCATACGATCCTCTATAGCAATACGATTCTTATCATCTTTGTTCTTCTCGCCAATCTCCTGACCTGCCAGCGCACCGGCTTTCACTACGACATATTTCTCGTAGTAAACGATGGAATCCAACTTCTTGGTCGGAATGCCCAGCAGGGCAGCCATCTTGCTCGGCAGCGAACGCAAGTACCAGATATGAGCCACGGGGACAACCAATTTGATATGTCCCATACGCTCACGACGCACTTTCTTCTCGGTAACCTCTACACCGCAACGCTCGCAGACGATACCTTTGTAACGAATACGCTTGTATTTACCGCAGTGGCACTCGTAGTCCTTAGTAGGACCGAAGATACGCTCGCAGAACAAACCATCACGCTCCGGTTTATAGGTACGATAGTTGATGGTTTCCGGCTTGAGCACCTCACCGCTCGAGAGGCGCATAATCTCATCGGGAGAAGCCAATCCAATGCTAATCCGAGTGAAACCGTTTTTCTTATTATCTTGTTTAAAAGCCATAATCGTGATAAATTATTCCAAAGTGATTGATAGTGCCAAACCTTGCAACTCGTGCAGCAGGACATTCAGCGATTCGGGGATACCCGGTGTCGGGAACGATTCGCCCTTAACGATAGCCTCGTAGGTACGAGCACGACCCGTCACATCGTCGGACTTAACGGTCAGGATTTCTTGCAGCGTATGGGCAGCACCGTGTGCCTCCAACGCCCAAACCTCCATCTCACCGAAACGCTGACCACCGAATTGTGCTTTACCGCCCAATGGCTGTTGCGTAATCAAACTGTACGGACCGATAGAACGCGCGTGCATCTTGTCGTCAACCATGTGCCCTAACTTCATGAAGTAGGTAACACCGACGGTTGCCATTTGGTCGAACGGTTCACCCGTCTCACCATCGTACAACTGCGTCTTACCCGCACGCGGCAGACCGGCTTTGTCCGTCCACTCGTCCAATTGCTCGAGCGAGCAACCGTCGAAGATCGGCGTAGAGAACTTAACGCCCAGCTCTTGTCCGGCCCAACCGAGCACGGCCTCGAAAATCTGTCCGATGTTCATACGCGAAGGCACACCCATCGGGTTCAGTACGATATCCACCGGCGTACCATCTGCCAAGAACGGCATATCCTCGACACGCACAATCTTGCTGACGATACCCTTGTTACCGTGACGACCGGCCATCTTATCACCGACACGAATCTTACGACGCTTAGCGACATAGACTTTCGCCATTTGGATGATACCGTTCGGCAGCTCATCACCGATAGTCAAATTAAACTTACGACGCTTCAGGTCAGCATCCATCTCCTTGAACTTGGCAATGTAATTCATAATACATTGTGCGGTCAAGTGATTCTTATGCTCGTCCGAAGTCCAGCCGTCCAACATAACCGATTGGAAATCGAGTTGATTCAAGCGCTCTTTGGTGAAGTGTTGTCCTTTGGCAATCACTTCCGTGCCTACGGTATCTTTTACCGAAACGGCCGACTTGCCTTCGAGCAACTTCACCAACTTACCAATCAAGGTCTGACGGAGTTCTTCTGCCTTTGCATCGAACTCTGCATCCATCTTAGCAATGGTCTCTTTGTCTTCCATCTTAGCCTTGCGGTCTTTGATGGCACGAGAGTAGAGCTTGCGATCGATGATAACGCCATCCAACGAGGGGGTTGCTTTTAGGCTGGCATCTTTCACGTCACCGGCCTTATCCCCGAAGATAGCCTTTAGCAACTTTTCTTCAGGCGACGGATCGGACTCACCCTTCGGCGTAGTTTTACCGACGATGATATCGCCCGGATTGATATGGGCACCGATACGAATGATACCATTCTCATCCAAATCCTTGGTAGCGTCCTCGCTGACATTCGGGATATCGGAAGTGAATTCCTCCATACCGCGCTTGGTCTCACGCACCTCAAGCAGTTGCTCAACGACATGTACCGAAGTGTACATATCCTCACGCACGATACGCTCGCTAAGCACAATGGCATCCTCGTAGTTGTAACCCTTCCAAGGAATGTAAGCCACCTTCAGGTTCTTACCCAGCGCCAACTCACCGGCTTGCGTAGCGTACCCTTCCGTCAGGATTTGTCCTTTCTCTACCTTATCGCCCTTACGAACGGTAGGATGCAAGTCGATAGTGGTATTTTGGTTCGTTTTCTCGAACTTCGGCAGTTTGTATTCTTTCTCAGCCGAATCAAACGAGATAAACTCTTCCTCCTCGGAACGCTCGTATTGAATACGAATAACATCTGCATCCACGTAGGTCACAACGCCATTGCCCTCTGCCTCAATCTGCGTACGGCTATCTTTCACCAATTGGTCTTCGATACCGGTACCGACAATAGGCGCCTCGCTTGTAATCAACGGAACGGCCTGGCGCATCATGTTCGAACCCATCAACGCACGGTGCGCATCGTCGTGCTCCAAGAAAGGAATCAATGCTGCCGCTACCGAAGCAATTTGGCATGGAGCGACATCCATCAAATCCACTTCCGACGGATCAACCACAGGGAAATCAGCACCGAGACGCGATTTTACCTTGTTACGGATAAACTTACCGTCCTTGTCGAGCGGAGCGTTACCCTGTGCAACCACTTTCTCTTCCTCGTCCTCGGCACTATAGTATTGAATATGGTCGTTATCCAAATCTACGACACCGTTCTCTGCCTTACGATACGGAGTCTCAATGAAACCGAGGTCGTTAATTTTGGCATAGATACAGAGCGA
>CAVFIY010000112.1:0-3189 GCA_963622435.1 Bacteroides uniformis
ACTAAAACCCCTTTCTCTTGCAGGCTTGCTCCTGCTTCCCTCTTCTTTCGTATTCCACACTTCCGCGGCAGAACAGACGGCTGCGGAAGACATCCCTGCATACTATACTATCGTGGACGGTCAATCGGGCAAGAACTTGTTCGATGAGGTGCATGCGGTGTCTAAAGTGGGATATAAATCCCTCGGCTATGACGGGCTGTGGACGGCATACGAAAAGACCGACCTCCGCAGCAATGGCAAGGTATGGGATATGTACAGCGACTGTAGTTTTAGTTTGGGCAGCAAGCAATGCGGTAATTACAAGTATGAATGTGATTGTTACAATCGAGAACACTCTATTCCCAAATCATGGTTCGGAGGTAAAACAGTTAGTCCGGGCTGCGATATATTCCATTTGGTTCCTACTGACGGAAAAGTAAATGGTATGCGCAGCAACAACCCGTTTGGTGAGGTGAAATCCGCCACCTATACATCCGGCAACGGCAGCAAGTTAGGTTCAGCGGCAAGTATCTCCGTGAGCGGCAAGACCATTGTGGGCAACAGTGGTATTACGACTACTTATTCCGGAACCGTATTCGAGCCGATAGATGAGTACAAAGGCGACTTTGCACGCGGCTATCTTGGTACTATGATACGCTGGGCGGGCGACTATCAGGCGTTCACCTCGGGGCAGGGTAGTAGTACTTTCAGCGGCAATTATACGGCAAGCGGCTATTTCGGACTGACTAAATACGGCGTGGCGTTGTTGCTCAAGTGGCACCGTGAAGACCCCGTATCGCAAAAGGAAATCGACCGCAACAACGGCATTCAGCAGACACAGGGCAACCGTAATCCGTTTATCGACTACCCCTACCTCGTAGAGTATATCTGGGGTGAACATGCGGGCGAAAAGGTGAAACTATCTAACCTTATCAACTCTTCGGATAGTCGCTTTGTGCCTGGCAAGAGCAACGGCTATGCGGGCGAAGAAACCGCCGTCGAAGAGGTGGAGTTTGTCCCCGTAGAGACCCAAGCAAAGAAAGTCATCCGCAACGGGCAACTCCTAATCCTGCAAGGCGACAAAGTCTATAACGCCCAAGGCATGCTAATTAACAATTAACAGTTAACAATTAACATGCAGAGCGGGGGCTTTCCCTGTTCTTTCCCTGTTCTTTCCCTGATGTTACCCTGTTCTTACCTTGCCCATAATACAACTTTTGCAAGGAGGATGTAATGAGGATGCAATGAGGATAGACAGTGTACACCGTGGCTGATATATATATATACGAAACAGTAACTAACGCGAACGCAGTGAGCGAAAAAACAACATAACAAAATCAATAATATCATGGCAGAAGAAAAATTGAATTTGTTGGCTGATTTTCCACCTATCTCTACCAAGACTTGGAAGGAGAAAATCATTACCGACCTCAAAGGCGCCGACTTCGACAAGAAGTTAGTATGGCGCACTCCCGAGGGCTTCAATGTACAACCGTTTTATCGGCGCGAAGACCTCAAAGGACTCAAAACAACCGTTTCCGCACCGGGTGAATTCCCTTATGTGCGTGGTACCAAGACCAACAACGAATGGGCTATTCGGCAGAATATCTGCGCCTGCAAGAATGCACGCAAAGCCAACGCCAAAGCCCTCGAAGTACTGAACAAAGGCATCACCTCGCTCGGGTTCTGTCTCGACAAAGAGAAACTCAACTATCGTTTTATCAAGAACCTGCTCAACGATATCAAGGCCGATGCTATCACTATCAACTTCACCATTTGTCCTTGTGCGGCTCCCGAGTTGGCGAACATCTTGGTTCGCTACTATGGGCGTATGGGGTATGATGTGAAGCACATGCAGGGCTCTATCAATGTTGACCCCATTCGGAATATGCTCCTCAAAGGCAAACTGCTTCCCCGTGAGGTAGTATCCGCCAAGATTGCAGCCGTAGTCAAAGCCGCCAAGTCGTTGCCCGGCTATCGTGTTGTAGGAGTTAACTCCGTGATACTCAACAACTCCGGTGCCTACTGCGCACAAGAGTTGGCGTATGCATTGGCGTGGGGTGCCGACTATATGACCATGCTCACCGAGGCTGGCGTGCCGAACTACAAAGCCGCTAACGTCATTCGTTTCAATATGGGTATCGGTGGCAACTACTTTATGGAGATTGCCAAGTTCCGTGCCGCCCGTTTGCTGTGGGCAAAGATTGTCGAGGCCTACAAGGCACCCGTATTCACCGCTGCCCTCAAAGAGGCGGCCAAGATGAATGTCAGTGCCGAAACGAGCCGTTTCAATATGACTATTTTCGATGCCTATGTCAACCTGTTGCGCTCGCAGACGGAGACTATGTCGGCTGCCATTGCAGGTGTCGATGAGATTGTCGTTACGCCGTTCGATGTTACCTTCGAGCAGCCGACCGACTTTGCCGAGCGTATTGCCCGCAACCAACAGCTTTTGCTCAAAGAGGAAGCGCATTTCGACAAGGTAGTGGACCCTGCGGCAGGTTCTTTCTATTTGGAGAACCTCACCCACGCCATTGCCACCGAGGCATGGAAACAATTCCTCGCCATCCAAGAGCAGGGCGGTATGTACGAGATGGTGGCGGAAGGCAAAGTACAAGCCGCCATTCAGGAGAACCTCACCAAGCGTCTTGCCGATGTCGCCAAGCGCAAAGAGGTGCTGCTCGGCTCGAACCAATATCCTAACTTCACGGAGAAAGCCGCTAATAAGATAAAGAACACCGACTGCGGTTGCGGCTGCTGTGCTACTCGCAGCAACCAGATTCCGGCGCTGCCGGTTGCCCGTGCAGCAGAAGAGTTTGAGGCATTGCGTTTAGAGACGGAGGCTGCCAAGAAACAACCGGTGGCATTTATGCTCACCATCGGCAATCTTGCCATGCGTATTGCGCGTGCACAGTTCTCGTGCAACTTCCTTGCCTGCGCCGGCTATAAGGTGATAGACAACAACGGCTTCAAGACCGTTGCCGAAGGTATCAAGGCGGCTCGTAAGGCCAAAGCGGATATCATCGTACTCTGCTCGAGTGACGATGAGTATGCAACGCTTGCTCCGGAGGCGTGGAAAAAACTGCAAGGTGCCAAGGAGATATTCATTGTCGCCGGTGCACCTGCATGTATGGAAGACTTGCAGAAACTCGGCATTGAGAACTTCATCCATGTCCGTTGCAATGTCCTCGACACCCTCCGCAACCTCAA
>CAVFIY010000112.1:3950-6397 GCA_963622435.1 Bacteroides uniformis
CTGCTTCGCATGTAGAAGGAGCCAACGAAGCCAATTGGCAGACACCCGAACTCATCGATGTCAAGCCGATTTATACCAAAGAAGACCTCGAGGGCATGGAGCATCTCGACTATGTGTCGGGTATTCCGCCGTTCTTGCGTGGTCCGTATAGTGCCATGTATCCGCTGCGTCCTTGGACCATTCGTCAGTACGCAGGTTTCTCCACGGCACAAGAGTCCAACGCATTCTATCGTCGTAACCTTGCCAGCGGACAGAAGGGTCTGTCTGTGGCGTTCGACCTGCCGACCCACCGAGGCTATAATGCCGACAATATGCGTGTCGTGGGCGATGTCGGAAAAGCGGGGGTAAGTATTTGCTCCGTGGAGGATATGAAAGTCCTTTTTGCGGGGATTCCGTTGAACAAGATGTCCGTCTCCATGACCATGAACGGAGCCGTGCTGCCTATCTTGGCATTCTATATCAATGCCGGATTGGAGCAGGGAGCCAAACTCGAGGAGATGGCAGGTACTATCCAGAACGATATTCTCAAGGAGTTCATGGTGCGTAATACCTACATCTATCCGCCTAAGTTCTCGATGAAGATTATTGCCGACATCTTCGAATACACCTCACAGAAGATGCCGAAGTTCAACTCCATCTCCATCTCCGGCTACCACATGCAAGAGGCGGGTGCTACGGCAGACATCGAGTTGGCTTATACGCTTGCCGACGGTATGGAATACCTGCGTGCCGGTATCAATGCGGGTATGGATGTCGATGCCTTTGCACCACGTCTGTCCTTCTTCTGGGCTATCGGTATGAACCACTTCATGGAGATAGCCAAGATGCGTGCAGGTCGTATGCTGTGGGCAAAGATTGTCAAGTCGTTTGGTGCCAAGAATCCCAAGTCGATGGCGCTGCGTACCCACTGCCAAACCTCCGGTTGGTCGCTTACCGAGCAAGACCCGTTCAACAATGTCGGTCGTACTTGTATCGAGGCTATGGGTGCCGCACTCGGACATACCCAGTCGCTCCACACCAACGCTCTCGACGAGGCAATCGCCCTGCCTACCGACTTCTCGGCTCGTATTGCTCGTAATACACAGATTTACATTCAGGAAGAAACCAAGATTTGTAAGGAAATTGACCCATGGGGCGGCTCATACTATGTCGAGACGCTCACCCAAGAGTTGATGGACAAGGCATGGGAGCATATCCAAGAGATTGAGAAATTGGGCGGTATGGCTGCAGCTATCGAGACGGGTATTCCTAAGATGCGTATCGAGGAAGCCGCTGCTCGTACGCAAGCGCGTATCGACTCGGGTACACAGAAGATTATCGGTGTCAACGAGTATCGCCTCGACCACGAAGACCCCATTGATATTCTCGAAATCGATAATACGGCCGTGCGCGAGGAGCAGGTGGCTCGACTCAAAGAACTGCGTGCCAATCGGGATGAGAAAGCGGTGCAAGAATCGCTTGCCGAGATTACGGCTACCGTACAGGAGTGGGCAGACGGCAAGAAATGCTCGCACAACTTGCTCGATTTGGCGGTAAAAGCCGCAGGACTTCGCGCCAGTCTGGGAGAAATCTCCGACGCTTGCGAGAAGGTAGTAGGACGATATAAAGCAACCATTAGAACTATTTCAGGCGTGTACGCATCAGGAACCAAGAACGACAGTGATTTTATCCGTGCACAGGAACTCACTGCAGCCTTCGCCAAGAAAGAAGGTCGTCAACCTCGTATTATGATTGCCAAGATGGGGCAAGACGGTCACGACCGTGGTGCTAAAGTGGTAGCCACAGGTTATGCCGATTGCGGCTTCGATGTGGATATGGGACCGTTGTTCCAGACTCCGGAGGAAGCAGCCAAACAAGCTGTAGAGAACGATGTCCATGTATTGGGTGTCAGTTCACTCGCCGCAGGACATAAGACGCTTATCCCGCAAGTGATTGCCAAGTTGAAGAAACTGGGTCGTCCCGACATTATGGTCATTGCGGGCGGTGTCATCCCCGCACAGGACTACGACTTCCTCTATAAGGCAGGTGTAGCGGCTATTTTCGGTCCGGGTTCTCCGGTTGCCAAATCCGCCTGCACCATCATGGAACTCCTCATGCAAGAGTAAGCCAATAGGGGCTATAGGGCAAATCGCAGACAGGAACTGCTTACGATTGGAACCCTATACATCCCATTTGACCTATATACCCCAATTTGACTAATACTCCAACAAACGCAAAAGGACTTGCCTCCCCGCAAGTCCTTTTGTTTTTCAATCTTTCCTATATTTGTCTATTCGCAAAAAATGTAGTACCTTTGCGCTTGTCATTCTGCACCCTAAAACGAAACTCAGTTTGACCTTACTCCCCAAATAAACACTTCTATAGTGCATTACGAATCTATAGTACAATTACAAATCATATACCCTTATTTCTATGCAAGCCTTAATAGAAGGAATCAACTACGAGTT
>CAVFIY010000113.1:0-6377 GCA_963622435.1 Bacteroides uniformis
GGAAGTAATAGCAGGAGATTGGCGGAGGGATTAGTGGAGGGTGAGAGGAGAGTGATGAGGGTGAGGGCAGTCGTGGACTCGACAGAGTATGGTCAAATGGTTTGTCCCAAACCACGCGGGTGGGGACACCCACGCCCCCAGGTTATTGGATGTGCTACCTTTTACAGAGTTACATAGTCTGTATTAATGGGGAATTAACGGAGGGGGGAGAGGGGGATTAATGGAGAATTAATGGAGAATTAACGGAGGATGAAAAGTGGATTAGAGGAGGGTGATGAGGGTGAGGGCAGTCGTGGACTCGGCAGAGTATGGTCAAATGGTTTGTTCCAAACCACGCGGGTGGGGACACCCACGCCCCCAGGCTGTTGGATGTGCTACTTTGCGTGAGGATACATAGTCTGTATTAATGGGGAATTAACGGAGGAGGAGAGGGGAATTAATGGAGAATTAATGGAGAATTAACGGAGAATGAGAAGAGGGTGAAAAGAGGGTTAGAGGAGGTTGATGAGGGTGAGGGCGGTCATGGACTCGACGACGGGGACGGCACGGACTGCGACACAGGCATCATGACGGCCTGTCGGGTGAGGGGTGTTTATATCTTGATGAGGGGTGTTTGTCTGTTTTTCTGCTTTTTCCTCTGTTAGTTGCGCATTCTGCTCTGCAGATTGCGCATTATTTTTTACATTATTCACTGAACATTGGGTAATGGGTTCTGCGGTTTTTATTGTCTGTGGCGACACGCCACCATTGAGCATTGAAGCAAGGGCGAGGGGGGTGGTGGGGGTGGGTTTGAAGACGCAGCGGAAGACTACGGGGGAGCCGTCGCTAATGCCGCCCGATATGCCGCCAGAGATGGTGTTTGCCTCACTGCCGCGGAGAGCGATGCCCGCGAAGCCCGTACCGTAATCAAAGCCTTTGCAGGCGTTGATACTCAACATAGCATACGCCAAGTGCGATTGCAGTTTATCGAAGATAGGTTCCCCCACTCCGACGGGCAGACCCGTAATGGTACAGCGGACGATGCCGCCGATAGAGTCGCCAGCACGCTGCACGGCGCGGATAGTATCGTCGAAGCGGGCGGGGTCTGTTTCCGCACCCACCTGCACAAGTTCTGCCCGAATGGTTATCCCTTTTGCCCGCAGGAGTTGCTTGGCGATACAGCCTGCGACCACTCGCCCTGCCGTTTCTCGCGCGGAAGCACGCCCTCCGCCACGCCAATCTCGAATACCATATTTCTGTTGATAGACCCAATCGGCATGCCCCGGTCGGTAGGAGTTCTTGAGCCACTCATAGTCTTCCGAGCGGACATTGCGGTTGCGGATAAGGAACGCAATGGGCGTACCGAGCGTAATGCCGTCCACCACCCCGCTCAACCACTCCACCTCGTCCGGCTCCTGCACGGCACGAGGGGACGCTCCCGTCTGCCCGCGTCCCGAGCGGCGCAGGAGTTCGGTGCGGATAAGGTCAAAATCGATATGCAGCCCCGCGGGTACGCCGTCTAACACGCCGCCCACCGCTGCACCGTGGGATTCGCCGAAACTAGTGAATACGAAATGGTCGCCAAAAGTGTTCATCTTTCTAAAGGAATTATCCCCTTGTAGGGTTTACGGGCGCAAAATTACTATAAAATTTGTACATTCGCAAAATAAGTCGTATCTTTGCAGTGTTATGTGGAAGAAGTGAGGGGCTGCAAAGTGAGTTTTCAACCCCTTGAGGGTGGCTTACGCCTGGCTTGAGGTTGGCTTAGCCGTGGCTTGAAGTTGGCTTAACATACTGATTTTACAGGGCATTAGCGCAGGTTTTGGACAGGGCATGGTCGTATTTCGACCACCCAACAAAACAGCCCCGAAAACGCCTTTTATACGAACCAAAACATTCCAATTATAGAAACATTCATTAACAATGAAAAAGACTATCCTACCGATTATGCTGCTGGGCATACTGGCACTGGTATGCGCCTCCGCAAGCAAGAAACCCGTAACGCTTTTTATGGTGGGCGACTCCACCATGGCGGACAAAGAAGAACTTGACGCTTCGCCCGAACGGGGCTGGGGGCAGTTGTTCCCGACCTACCTGCAGGGCAACATCGTGGTACAAAACCACGCCCGCAACGGCCGCAGCACGAAGTCGTTCATGGCGCAAGGGCGTTGGGCAGAGGTGATGAACCGCGTTCACAAAGGCGACATCGTCATCATTCAATTCGGGCATAACGACGCCAAGCAGTCCGACCCCGAACGCTACGCACCGATTGCCGACTACGAGGCGAACCTCATGCAGATGATTGGCGAGGCGCAGAAAAAGAAAGCGCATGTCATTCTCTGCACGCCGATCTCGCGCCGTTACTTCAAAGACGGGGTGTTCTACCCCCGCCACGGAGGCTATCCCGATGCGGCACGGCGTGTGGCAAAACGCATGAATGTACCCCTGCTTGACCTCGAGCAATCGACCGCCGCTTGGCTCACCAACCTCGGCGACGAGACTAGCAAACAGTACTTTATGAATGTGGCGGCGGGCGAATGCACCAAATACCCCGAGGGCAAGATTGACAACACCCACCTGCGCGAGGCTGGTGCGCTGGAGGTTGGTCGCCAAGCCGCCGAGCAGATGAAAGCACTCAACCTGAAATGGCTGTCGAAGTACATCACACTCGAGAACACCGCCACGCCGAAGTACACGACGGCGTGTGGGGTAGCCAATTAATTAGGAATTAGGAATTAATACTACGCCTTGAGGTCTCTAATGAAGGAATGATGTGTAGGGGCGTAGGGACTTGGCGGGGAGGACTCGGCGAAGCATGGTCAAACGGTTTGTTCCAAACCGTCGCGGGTGGGGTGAAGCGGAGGACAGGTGTGCGTAGCACACTGAGTGTCCAACGGGGTCCCCACAAGCCCCTGCGCAGTGGGGTGTTCCTGGCGAGCGAAGCCCAGTGGGCTTCATTAGAATACCCTAGTCCACAACCCACACCCCAGGTGGCGGACTAGAGTAATGGGGAGAATTGGACGAATTGGGCTGATAGGGCGAATAAGACTAATAGGTCTAATTAGACCAATAGGATAATAGGATAATAAGATAATCGAATGATACAAATGAAGAAAGCGATACTTTTGGTTGTTGGATTGTGTGGCGGATTGTCGGGTGGACTGTGCGAGGGACTATGTGGCGGAGTATGTGCGGCACGGGCGGAGCGCGTGGAGCCTGTACCGTTCGGCGATATGGAACAATGGACGGTGCGCTACATCAAAGAGTCAAGGCTCTTGGGCGGCAAGACCAAGACCCTCTACTGCCTGGCACCGACCGACACCATTCGCGAGAACGGCGCATACACCTACAGCGGCACTTACGCCTGCCCGTGGTCGACGAGCAACGCCTACGCGAATGTGATAGGCATAGAGAAAGCCGCCTGCACCGCCGCCCCGGAAAAGCGGGAAGACGGGGGGACTTGCTGCCGTTTGGACTGCTCGATGCTCGAGGTGCGCGTGATGGGCATGATAGACATCGAGGTGCTGGCAGCGGGTACGCTCTTCACGGGTAGCACCCTGGAGCCTATCACCACCGCCAAAGACCCATACAAGAATATCAATTTCGGCGTGCCGTTCACGGGTCGCCCTACTGCCCTGCAGTTCGACTATAAGTGCCTCATCTCGCCGGAGAACTGGGTGTGGTACGCCAAAGGCATGAGCAAGCCCAAGAAACAAGAGGGACACGACGAGGCAGAGGCGTACCTCTACCTGCAACACCGCTGGGAAGATACAGAGGGGAACATCCACGCCGTGCGGGTCGGGACTGCCTACGAGCGGTTCTCCAAATCGCAGACTACCTGGCAGAACGGGCATCGCGTGCCTGTACACTACGGCGACATCACGCATGAGAGTTGGTACAAAGACTATATGGGCTTCAACACCATGGAGCGTGTGCTGAACTCCAAAGGGAAAATGGTGCCTATCCAAGAAGAGGGGTGGGACGCTGCCGCCGAGCCGACGCATATCGTCATCATGCTCACCGCCGGCAAATACGAGGCATTTGTCGGACACGCGGGGAATGTGCTGTGGGTGGATAATGTGGGACTCGTGTACCCCAATTAACAATTAAAAATTAACAATTAACATACAGGGGGGGGATTATTCGTGGTGGAAGAGGCGTAGTATGGGAAACTGAGCCTGGCGGCTCACGCGGGGTGAGGAGATACCCATGCCCTCAGGCTGGCGGATGTGCTGCTTTCTGAAATTATAGTCGTTATAGAAGTTATAGAAACTATAGGAGCATTATGCAGCAGGCATAGTGGACTCTGCACAGTATGGCCAAACGGCTCTAACGAGCCGCCGCGGGTGGGGACACCCACGCCCCCAGGCTGCCGGATGTGCTGCTCTAGTTTGTATAATTGACTCTACAGAAACAGTAGTAATCAAGGGATAACAAATTACACATTACAAATTGCTAATTACAAATTGAATCGCAATTACCATGAATTGGTATTCGCTATCTGTATTGGATTATAGCCTTATCGGGGCATTGGCGGTGCTGTTCGTGCTGCAAATCTATTTCTACGCACGCTATATGTGCGCACCCGCACGCTGCATACTGCATACCAAACGAACGGCGGGGAAGTCTGTTGGACAGGCGACAGGGCAGTCTGCGAACGCTGCCGTAAAGGGTGTGTCGGTTATTGTGAGTGCGCGCAATGAGGCGTACAACCTCGCCCCTTACCTGCAGTCCCTGCTGACACAGGACTACCCCCGCTACGAGGTCATCGTGGTGGACGACAGTTCGGAGGACGACACGAGCCGTATCATTGAGCAGTATATGCTGCAGGACAAGCGCCTGCGCACGACTTTTGTGCCGCGCGATGCGCATGTGGGCAGCACGAAGAAACTCGCCCTAACGCTTGCCGCCAAGGCTGCGCAGTACGATTATCTGCTGCTCACCGACGCCGATTGCCGCCCCGAGTCCACGCACTGGATCAGTGAGATGATGCACGCTTTCGACGACCCGAAGGTCGAGATAGTTCTCGGCTACGGCGCATACTACAAAGAGCATAGTGCCATCAACCGCTTGACACGCTATGACACGCTCTTCAACGGGCTGCACTACCTCGGGGCTGCTCTGTGCCACCACCCGTATATGGGCGTGGGGCGCAACCTCGCTTACCGCAAGGATACTTTCTTCGGACACGGCGGCTTCACCCGTTACATGACCGAGAAAGCGGGCGACGATGACCTGCTCGTGAACCATATCGCCACCGCCGAAAACACCGCTGTGGTACTCAGTTGCGAGAGCATCACCTGGTCGAGCAGCAAGACCACGCTGCGGGCATGGCTGCAGCAGAAACGCCGCCACTTGAGCGTGTCGCCACGTTACAAAGCCGCTACGCAGGCACGCCTCACCGCAGAGCCTGCCGCACGAGGGCTGTTCTACGGACTGCTGATTGTCATTGGCGTACTCGGCTCGCCCATTGCATGGATGACGGCGGGGGTGCTGTTCTTCGCACGACTGCTGACGCAAGCACTGATAATCAATGTGTCCGCCCGCCTCATGGGGCAAGCACGGTTCTATGTGGCGGACATACTGTGGTACGATATTTGCCTGCCTCTAATTACACTGTATATCCTCTCCACGCAGCCGCTGCATAGGACGGAGAAATGGTAGGTGCTAATTAGGAATTAAGAATTATGAATTATGAATTAAGAATTGATAGGCAGGGGAATTCTCAATTAACAATTAACAATTAAGAATTAACATGCAGAACGGATGATAATTAATAATTAAGAATTAACAATTAACATGCAGAGCGGGGGGCTCCCTGTGGTTACCCTGATGTTACCCTGGTGTTACGCTGCACATTCATAATTCTTCATTCTAAATTCATAATTAAACGCAGGTTACGCTGCTTTTACTCTGCACATTCATAATTCTTCATTCTTAATTCATAATTAGAACTAACGGAACATACATAAACTACGAAAAATACAATTATCTATGGAAGAGAAAAAACTGAACATAAACCTCACGCCCGAGATGGCGGAGGGTACTTACGCCAACTTGGCAATCATCGCTCATTCACAGAGTGAGTTCGTCATCGACTTCGTCCGCCTGATGCCAGGACTGGAACAAGCCAATGTCAAGTCGCGCATCATCGTCACACCCGACCAGGCAAAGAAACTGCTCCTCGCCCTGCAGAACAACATCGCACAGTATGAGAAACAGTACGGCGTCATCAATGTAACTCCTATCAAAGGCTCTACCCTACCCCTGTCTTTCGGCGGAGAGGAGGAGGCGTGAGAGCAGACCGACCCTGCGGGACTAAAAGACATAAGACCGCTGCGCTGAAGGACACAAGACCGTCCCTGCGGGACTGAAGGACAAATGCCTCGATGTTGACG
>CAVFIY010000114.1:0-6322 GCA_963622435.1 Bacteroides uniformis
GACATATATACAAACAAGAGGTCTTTACTCTACTCCCAACTGCTGAGTAAGTCCCCGATACCCTACTTTCGCGCCACCCTCCATACCCCCGTATAACGAAATAAGGAGTCGGACGCTATGCCCGACTCCTTATAGTAATAATGGTGGAAAATCCCCCGCTAATTATTCTTCCCTCGCAGCACGATACCTATTATAATAGGTGCGCCGAAGAGGGCGCTGACGGTCGAGATGGGGAGCGGGTAGGTGAAGCACGAGCAGATAAGGTCGCACACGAGCAGTATGTCTGCCCCTATCAGTGCCGCTGCGGGGACGACTATTCGGTGATTCGACGAGCGAAACAGTCCCCGTGCAATATGCGGAACTGCCACGCCGATGAACGCTATCGGCCCGCAGAACGCCGTAACGCCGCCTGCCAATAGCCCTGTTGCCAGTACTATCAGCAAGCGCGTACGAGCGATAGAAATCCCCAACCCCCGCGCGTACTCTTCACCTAAAAGCAAACCGTTGAGTGGTTTGAGCAGCCCGATACTTAGCAGGGAACCCACGCCTAAAACACCTGCTAAATAGGGCATTTGCGCCCATCCCACACTGTTCAGACTTCCTAAAGTCCAAACAACAAAGAGTTTCAGCGCATCGGGGTTGGAGAAATTTTGTAGCAGATTGACCAGTGCGCCCGCTATCGATCCGAACATCATACCCACGATGAGCAGGCTGACATTGCTCCTCACACGCTCCGCCACGCCTATCACCAGGAGCAGCACCAGCGTACTGCCCGCTATCGCCGCCACGATAGTCGAGAACTGTCCCGCCACGGCAGTGCCGACGAGCGAGGCGCACATCGTTACGAACGCCACGCCCAGACTTGCCCCCGACGACACGCCGAGGGTGTAGGGACCCGCTAGCGGGTTGCGGAACAGGGTCTGCATCAGCATGCCTGCTACTGATAGCGCAGCCCCGGAGAGCAACGCCGTCAGGGCTTTCGGAAGACGGATAGAGAGGAGAATACGCTGCTCGATAGGCGAGAGCGAAGAGAAACGCAACGGACTGAGCCACAGGCTTCCACAGCAGATGTCCGCTGCAAAGCAGAGGAGCAACGCGACTGCCAGAGCCGCAAATATATACACGCTGCGTTTCATCAAAAATCGGTGCAATTACATATAATATAACAGTGTAGCACACAGAATATATCCCTGCCGAACATGGAGAATATCCCTGCCGAACACAGAATATAATTATATCTATCTCACTATTATGCTGCAAAATTACAAAAACTTTTGCATACCCACAAAAAAAGCAGTAATTTTGTGGGCTGGAAACCTTTGCACGAGGAGAATAGTTATAAGTTCTTGTGAACGGACGGCTATCGCCGTATGGACATAAATTGCCCACAAAAGAAGTTCCAAGAAAGTACCAAATACACGAAAAATAATTCAAAAAGAAACCAAATAATGCGCACAACACAACGCATGCAATTCATCATTCATAATTCATAATTTATAATTAACCAGACGGTGTCGTACCGCCACGGACAATAATATATAATGCACTGCAGGAACCCCCTCCTCCAAATACTCGAAAAATGATTCAAATAGAAACCAAATAATGCGCACAACACAACGCATGTAATTCTTAATTCTTAATTCATAATTCTTAATTAGAGAAAGGATGTCCGTACATACACAATCCACTCGCATGACGACTACCCGTCTGCGCCAGATGAAGCAGGCAGGAGAGAAGATAGCCATGCTTACAAGTTACGACTTTACACTTACCTCCCTCATCGACGAGGCGGGAATAGATATGATTCTCGTGGGCGACAGTGCCGGCAATGTCGTTTGCGGCAACGCCTACACCCTGCCTATCACCACCGACGAGATGATATTCCTCACTCGTGGCGTGGTGCGCGGGGCGAAACACGCACTCGTTGTCTGCGATATGCCCTTTGGCAGTTACCAGGTGAGCGAGGAAGAGGGCGTGCGTAACGCTATCCGTATCCTCAAAGAGAGCGGGGCGGATGCTGTTAAACTCGAGGGCGGCGAAGAGATACTGCCCACTATCCGCCATATCGTCCGTTCGGGTGTCCCCGTTATGGGGCATCTCGGGCTTACTCCGCAGTCTGTCAATCAGTTCGGCGGCTACGGCTTGCGTGCCAAGGGCGAGGCGGAAGCAGAGAAACTGCTCCACGACGCGCAACTGTTAGACCAAGCGGGGTGCTTCGCCATCGTGCTGGAGAAGATACCCGCCGCCCTTGCCAAGCAGGTGACGGAGGCAGTATCCTGTCCCGTGATAGGTATCGGCGCAGGCGTAGGCACCGACGGGCAAGTCCTCGTCCTGCACGACATGCTCGGGCTGAACCAAGGCTTCAAGCCGAAGTTCCTACGCCATTTCGGCGAACTGGGCGAGAGCGTGAAAAGTGCGGTGGCAGACTATATCGCCTGCGTGAAAGACAGTACTTTCCCCAACGCCGAAGAGAGTTATTGAGATGAGCAGACACCGACGCTCTTTCGGTAAACGCCTTGCGGCATGGGTAGGCGGCATCGTCGTCGGACTACTGCTGCTGTCGGTAGTGCAAGTACTCGCCCTCCGCTATATCCCTGCCTACTACACGCCCCTTATGCTTCGGCGGCAGATAGAGCAGCGAGGCACAGCCTATACCCTGCAACACCGTTGGGTGGCACTGGAGCATATATCCCCGCAGTTGGTGCGGGCAGTCATAGCGAGCGAGGACAACCTCTTTCAGATCCACAATGGCTTCTCGGAAGCAGGCATACGCAAGGCACTGCAGGAGAAGAAAGAGCAGGGGCGTGTGCGCCATGGGGGCAGTACCATATCGCAGCAGACGGCGAAGAACCTCTTCTCCTTTGGCAGCCGCACCTACGCCCGCAAAGGCATTGAGGCGTACTACACTTTCCTGATAGAACACCTGTGGGACAAACGGCGTATCATGGAGATGTACCTCAATAGTGTAGAGATGGGGGACGGTATCTTCGGCGCAGAAGCCGCTGCGGAGGCGTATTTCCAACACAACGCCCGTGAGATAGACTCCAAGGAGGCAGCACTCCTGGCAGCCTGCCTGCCCAATCCCCACCGCCTGCACGCCGACCGCCCCTCCGCCTATGTCCGCCAACGCCAACAGCAAATCCTCGCCCTCATGCCCAAAATGGGCAAAATCACCCTCTAAGGCAAGAAAGCAAGATACCAAATGAAAAGTATTAATTCCCCAACTCGCAAACCGCTGCCTGGGGGCGTGGGTTGTGGACTAAGGAATTCTTATGAAGCCCACTGGGCTTCATTCGCTTCGGACACTCAGTGCGCTTTGCGCACCTGTCCTCCGCTTCACCTCACCCGCGGCGGTTTGGAACAAACCGTTTGACCATACTGTGCCGAGTCCTCCACGCCACCTAGATAAAACTAGATCCAACTAGATAAAACTAGATTCAACTAGAAACAATAACAAAACCACTACTCCCATGAAACTCTCTCGTCTATTCACCACCACAGTCCTAACCACGCTGCTCTTGTCAGCCACGGCGGCTTCGTACACCAACCCCATTCTCCCTTACGACTATTCCGACCCCGATGTCTGCCGAGTAGGGAAGACCTACTACATGACCTCTTCGTCCTTCAACTGCGTACCGGGCTTGCAGATACTCCAATCCACAGACCTGGTGCATTGGCAGTTGGTAGATGCTGCGCTGCCTACGGCAGTGCCGGGGACGGAAGACACAGAAGCCCCGCAGTACGGCGGGGGCGTCTGGGCGCCTAGTATCCGCCACCACGACGGGCGGTTCTATATCTACTACGGCGACCCCGACCGAGGTGTCTATTGTGTGCGTTCGGAGAAGACCACTACGCTCCCCTGCCGTTGGGAGAAAGCCGTCTTGGTTAAGGCGGCAAAGGGCTATATCGATGCCTGCCCCCTTTGGGACGACAACGGGCAAGTCTATCTCGTCCACGCCTTTGCAGGCAGCCGTGCGGGTTTCAAGAGTGCATTGGCAGTTATGGAACTCTCCGCAGACGGGCTATCCGCTATCTCCGAGAGCCGCTTGGTCTTCGACGGACATCCCGCCAATCCGACCTGCGAAGGACCCAAGTTCTATAAGCGCAACGGCTACTACTATATCTTCTGTCCCGCAGGCGGTGTCGCTACGGGCTGGCAGTTGGTATTGCGCAGCCGCTCGCCTTATGGACCCTACGAAGCAAAGCGTGTCCTCGAACAAGGTAACACCACTATCAACGCCCCGCACCAAGGGGCATGGGTTACTTCCGACCCGCTCTCGACAGACTTGGGTACTATCACAGACTGGTTCTTCCATTTCCAAGATGTCGGTGTATCGGGGCGTATCGTACACCTCCAACCCATGCGTTGGGCAGACAACTGGCCCGTCATGGGCAATCAGGGACATCCCGTGGAGCAACTTTCCGTATCGGGATTGCAGACAGCCGCCGTCCAAGCCCCCGCAGCGGGTATCACTCCCTCGTGGCGTGATGAGTTCAACGCTACGACGCTAGACCTCAGTTGGCAGTGGTCGGGTAACTACCGCCCGCAGTATGCGTTCTGCAACTCGGCAGCGTCCCTGCTACGCCTCTTCTCGTACCCCACCGACAGTATACACTCCGCCCCGAACCTCCTCTTGCAGAAGATTCCCGCAGGGCGGGCATTCACCGTTACCACCAAAGTCCGCTTCACTCCCAATGCCAAGACGCAACAGTACGAACGGGCGGGGCTGCTTGTCGCAGGGCGTAAGTCTTTCCTGCTCGATGCCCCGAAGAACGGCAAGTGGGTATGGCTGCGGCTCGAAGTCAGCAAAGATATGCAGGGGCGGTTCTATCTCTCGCAAGACGGGCAGACTTTCAGCGCACAGGGTGCACCGTTCTCTCTCGTGGAGGGCGAATGGATAGGAGCCAAGGTGGGACTGTACTGCTGTCGTAGTCGTGTGAAGATCAACGACTCGGGCTATATGGATGTCGATTTCTTTGAACTCCGCTGATAGCGTATGTACCTGCTCGCTTGTCTATTGGGATTGGTGCTGTCTGTAGGGCAGGGAGAGCGCATCTCTCCTGCTATCGACTCCGCCCGTACGGTCTATGCCCGCACGGGGGAGAAGACCACTATCCGCATTGCCCCCGGTACCTACTACGAGGAACTTACTATCGATGTACCGGGGCTGCGGCTTGTCAACGCCGCCCGCCGTCCCTCTATCGCACTCCGTGACAGCGGTGTACATGCAGACCCCACGGCAGTCCGTATCTCGTGGTACTACGGGCATGGCTATCAGTACCGCTCCATGGGCGACCGCTTCAACTACGGCGGCAAGCGCACCCGCTGTTGGAACGCTACGGTGCTGGTGACAGCACCCGATTTCTATGCGGAGAACATCATCTTCGAGAACTCCTTCAATCAGTATATCTCTCCTGCCGAGGCGGCAGACTCGCTCACCGACATCAGCCAAGCCCGTGTCGATTGGACGGAGAAAGAACGCCCCAAACGCACCATGCCCATCCGCCCCAAGCAAGTGGGGAGTACGGAGGTGCAGCATAAGCAGTATATCGAGCGGGCAGCCGCTATCTCGTTCACGGCTACGGCACAGCGGGCGCACTTGCGTAACTGCCGTTGCGTAGGGCATCAAGATGTACTGTACGGTGACCAAGGTGCATCGCTCTATATCGAGGGCGGCGTATTGCAGGGTGGGGTGGATTTCCTCTTCGGCGGACTGCAAATGGCGGTAGATAGAGCAACTATCGTAGTCAATGTCAGCACCGATAAGGGCGACCGCTGCTACATATCCGCCTCCCGCAACGACCCGGACGGCACACACGAGGGTGCAGGTAAGTACGGAGAGCCGGCACCTGCACCCCAACCACGGGGTATGCTCTTTTATCGCTGCCATATCCGCTTCGCTACCACCGACGAACTCGCCCGTCCGGGAACAACGCCTGCTTTCCTCGCCCGTCCCTGGCGTTGGTGGGGAGAAACAGTCTGGGCATATACCACTTGGGACAAAGGCTGCGTGGACTCCGTCGCCTGGCACACGGGTCTTACCAAAGGCACACCCTGCCCCCGCAGTTACGAGTACCACTCCCAAGACCTCAAAACTACCACCCCCACTCCCCATTCCATAGCCTCTATAGACACTATAGCAACTATAGATACTATAAACACTATAACAACCTATCGCCCCTCTTGGGTGACAATCCTCTCTACTCCCCGCCTCCCCGACGGCACTCCCCTCACTCCCCGTTCCTGGTTGAAAAGAAAGTAACGCAGCACATCTGGCAGCCTGGGGGCGTGGGTGTCCTCACCCGCGGCGGTTTGGAACAA
>CAVFIY010000115.1:0-6268 GCA_963622435.1 Bacteroides uniformis
CGCCTGCGTCTGCATGGTGATATAGGTGTAGAGGAAGTTGGTGATAGTCATCAGCAAGCAAAATATACTCAAGTGGTCGCCCAAAAGCGGAATGTTCGTTCCCCAAGAGAGTACGGCATCGTAGGTTGATAAGTCTTCCGCCCATAGGAACGACTTACCGCGCAGTTCTATCGCTGTCGGGAAGAACCAGAACATTGCCATTAGCACGGGGAACTGGAACAGCATAGGCAGGCAGCCGGACATAGGACTCACTCCTGCACGCTGATAGAGTGCCATAGTGGCTTGTTGGCGTTCCTGCATTTTCTCGGGCGGGTACTTAGCGTTTATCTCGTCCAACTGCGGTTTGAGAACGCGCATCTTGGCACTCGAGCGGTAGGACACGAAGACAAAGGGCAGGATAATGAGTTTGATAACCAGCGTCATGAGCAGTATCACCAGCCCGATGTGCATACCCCACGAGGTGAAGAGGTCGAACATCGGAATGACGAGTATCTTCTCTATCCAACTGACTATCTTCCAGCCCAGCGGGACTAACTCATTGAGGTGGAGTTTGTCCTCACGCGCAAGGTCTTTGTCGTACGACTTGAGGGTGTTGTAGTGGTTTGGGACAAAGAAGTAGTGGAACTCGGTCGCTTTCTGCCCCGTCACATCAAAGGCAACGCCTGTCTTGGTGTTGTACTCCTTAATATAACGGCTGTACTTGTTCTGCGGGGTGGATTCAAAGTCGCTCGTGGAAAAGCCGTCCTCGGCTATCATCACCGTCGAGAAGAACTGGTCTTTGTAGCCTATCCAACGCACTTTGGCACTCTCACGCTTGGTGTCGTGTTTGCTCTCGCTGAGCAGTTCCATGTCGCCGTTGGTAGTCATGTACTGCAAGCGGGCATAGCGTTCCTCGAACTTACGCCCACGCTCTTGCTGCGGGATGAGTTGTCGCCAGTGCATCTCCAGCGAATTGACATTCTGCGCCAGCACCGACTGCATGTTGTGTGCCTCTATTGTCAAAGCGACGGTGTAGTCGTCCGCCGACAGTACATAGACAAAGTCGAGGTAGGCGTTGGCGTCGGTGGTATGCAGACGCATAATGAGTGTATTCACCTCCGGCTGTATCGGCTCGAAATAGAGGTTCGATGTCTGGAGGATACGGTTGTTGGCGGTAATGAGGGTGAAACTCTGTTGTGCCTCTTCGGCGCGGAACAGGCATAGCGGGTTGACGGTGTCGCCGTAGGCTTTGTACTCCTTGAGTTCCACACGGCTGATACGCCCGCCCTTGCTATCCACAAAGAGGCGCAGTTTCTCGTTCTCGAGGCAGGTCTGCGTGTTCTCCCCCTTTACCGACACGGCAAATGCGCCGTAGGTGTCATCGAGTTGCTGTTGCAGTTTTTCGCCGATGGCGTTGTCTGCTTTTTCCGCAGAGTCAGCATGCAGTTGTGCCGTCACCATTTCCGACAGGCGTTGTGCTTTGCGTTCTTGCTGTTGCACAAAGGCAATACTGTCGTTGATGCGCTGACGCTCTGCCAACTCTTTCTGTGACGGTCGGCTGATAATCGAGAAGCCGATAATGATTAAGGCTATCAAGAGAAAGCCGATCCAAGTGTTCTTATCCATTTATTATTGTTGTGTTATTTTCGTTTTGTGTGGGGGGGCTGTCTAACTTCCAACAGCGCAGCGTTCTAACTTCTAACAGCGCAGCGTTCTAACTTCTAACAGCCGTAAGGCGTTCTAACTTCTCACTTCCTCTTCAAATGCCCGAACATAAAGCCGACATAGAGTCTGGGACCGCTTGGGGAGATGTAGTGGCTCCACGACACATTCTTACCCAATTGAGAGCCGTTGCCGCCGAAAGGCAGTACCCAATCGACACGGAGCAGAAGGGCAGTGCGGCGGGTTAGTTCTATCTCGAGCCCGATATAAGGGTCGAGCATAAAGAACGGCGTTTTGGTGTACGACGCATTATAGGTTGTTTCCGTTTCGGTACTTTCTATCTCCTCTTTGTCGTAGGGTACATAGAGGCGGCTCATACTGCCGCCGCCCACTGTCATTCCCAGTAGGGGACTCACTTTACCCCATGTCCAATAGTAGTCGCACAGCACACCTCCGTAGCCCATGCGGACATGGCTGCCTGTCTTCATCAGCGGCATACTGCTCATAAATCCCTCTCCTCCGAGATGGATATGGTTCAGCAAGTGTACGCGCAAGGCACCGCCTATACCCATTGTAACGCCGCTGCGGGGAAGCGTACTCAGTTGCTCATAGTCCCGCAGGCTTGCGTTGCGGAAGAGGGCGTCGGGCGACTGCGAGAAGGCGTATCCCAAGTGCAGCATCATACCGCCCGAGAAGCCTGTCAGTATCTTCGGGGGCTGCGATTGCTTCTGCGTTTTGGGCTGCGTCTGTTGCGGCGCGGATTGCACGGATTGTTGCTCCTGCGCTGCGACGCACAGGGGCAACAAGAGAAAGAGTATTCGGACTATCGGTATTCTCATCATAGCAGCGAGAAAGCCACATCCATCATGTGTGTGAATGTGTTCTGGCGCTCCTCGGCAGAAGACGCTTCTCCCGTCAGCAGGCTGTCGCTAATGGTGCAGATAACCAGTGCTTTGTTTCCGTTGCGTGCCGCATTCATATAGAGGGCTGGGGCTTCCATTTCGACGCACAGTACACCCATGTTCATCCATTTGTCGTTGTGGGCGTTCTCGGTGTAGAAAGTGTCCGACGAGAATACATTGCCCACCTTGTAGTGGTAGCCGAATTTCTCGCAGGCTTCTGCGGCACGGCGGCAGAGGTCGAAGTCTGCAATCGGTGCGAAAGTGCCGGGCAGTTCGTATTGGGCGGCGTAGTTCGAGTTGGTGCATGCGCCCATGGCGATGACAAGGTCGCCCAATTTCAAGTCTTGGTGGATAGACCCCGCAGAGCCTACACGGATAATGGTCTTTACGCCATAGAAGTTGTATAGTTCGTAACTGTAAATACCGATAGAGGGGATGCCCATACCGTGCCCCATGACACTGACTCGCTTGCCGTTGTGGGTGCCTGTGAATGCCAACATTCCGCGCACATTATTCACTTGTACTGCATTCTCGAGGTATTTCTCTGCCATTAGTTTAGCACGCAACGGGTCGCCTGCCATGATTACTGTTTCGGCAAAGTCGCCGAACTTCGCCCCGATGTGGGGAGTAGGTGTGTTGTTCATATCACTCACTATGTTAGGTTGTTATTATTGTATATTTTATCTTTGTCTTATGTCTTATGTCTTATGTCTTATGTCTTATGTCTTTTGTCTTTTGTCCTATGTCCTATGTCCGCTAGTCCTATGTCGCTAGTAATCGAATGCGTGCAGTTTGAGAAACTCGTTGGCGCGTTCCAAGTCTGCGGGCGTGTCGATACCGATGGTCTGTGTTTGGCAGACTGCCACATGGATGTGATAGCCGTTCTCGAGCCAGCGCAGTTGTTCGAGGCTCTCTGCCAGTTCGGCACGCGACTGCGGCAGGCGGGTAATCTCGCTCAAGATGTCTGCACGGTAGGCGTACATTCCGATGTGCTTATAGTGTTTGTCCTGTGCCAGCCACGCTGATTTCTCCACGCCCCGCAGATAGGGTATGACGCTGCGGGAGAAGAGCATTGCCTCACGGGTGCGTTCGGAGAACACCACTTTTGGGGTGTTCGGGTTCTCCAAATCCTCCAAGGTGTCGTCCATGGTGAACGGCTTGACTAGGGTCGCAATTTCCGTGCCAACCTTTCCGTGGTCGTCCTCCGAGAAGCAACTCTTGATAGCCTCTATCTGTTCCGGTTGGATAAACGGTTCGTCGCCTTGTATGTTGATTATCACCGTGCTATGGTCATTCTGCTCCCGATAGAGCGGGTTGGTGATTGCCATATAGGCTTCCAGGCAGCGGTCTGTCCCGCACTTATGGTCGGCACGAGTCATTACCACCTTACCGCCGAACTCGTTCACATGGTCGTAGATACGGTCGTCGTCGGTGGCAACCACTACCGTGTCCAAAGCCTTGCTTGCCTGCTCATAAACGCGGCGTATCATCGTTTTGTCGCCTATCCGTGCAAGCGGTTTGCCGGGGAAACGCGTAGAGGCATAGCGTGCCGGTATGATTCCTATATATTTCATATTCTATGTTGTTTGCGTTGTGTTCGTTATGTCCGTGGCTCTTATGGTTCACATACGGAGGTTGGGTTCGTTATTCGCCCTTTTCTATCTTGCTCAACAGGTTGATAGCCCCGCCTACGGTCTGCACTTGTTGGATGACGGCGTAGCGTCGTCCCGTGGGTTTGCCTTTCTTGTCTTTCTCCTCCACCAGTTGGCAGCGTTGCGCACGATTGACGATGTAGGTCAGTATCTTGCCGAATGCATCGCTTTGGTAGTAACGGTCTTCGTGCTGCACGAAGTAGAGTACCAGTCTGCCGCTCTTGAGCAGCACTTTCTCTACGCCCAGTCGGCAGCATATCCAGCGCAGTCGCACCACATTGAGCAGTTCCTCTGCCTGCTCGGGCAATGCCCCAAAGCGGTCGAGCATACGCTTCTTGAATTCGGTCAGTTGGTCTTCGTTGCGTAGTCCGTCGAGTTCTCGATAGAGGGTAATGCGCTCCGATATGTTCTCCACATAGTCGGGCGGGAAACCCAATGGCAGGTCGCTTTCCAGTTGGCTGTCCTGTACCCAGTTCTTTTTCTGCTCCTCGGTGCCGCCCATGGCAGGCGTGTTCTCTTCGGGCAGCAGCTCGTCTTTGAGTTCCTGCACCGCCTCGTTGAGGATGCGTTGGTAGGTCTCGTACCCGAGGTCGGCAATAAATCCGCTCTGTTCCGCTCCTAAGAGGTTGCCCGCTCCTCGTATATCCAAGTCTTGCATGGCGAGGTTGAATCCCGCGCCCAGTTCGGCGAAAGTGGAGAGGGCGTCCAGTCGCCGGCGTGCATCGTCTGTCAGCAGTTCGCGCGGCGGGGCGACCAGATAGCAGTAGGCTTTGCGGTTCGCCCGCCCGACACGCCCCCGCAGTTGGTGCAGGTCGGCAAGTCCGTAGTGCTGTGCCGAGTAGATGATGATCGTGTTGGCGTTGGGTATATCCACACCCGATTCGATAATGGTAGTCGAGAGCAGGATGTCGTAGTCGTAGTTGATAAAGCCCTCTATTTTCTCCTCCATCTCCTCTGTCGGCATCTGTCCGTGCGCCACCACGATACGCGCTTGCGGGCAGATATGGCGTATGCGGTTCTCGATACGGGGCAACATCTCGATACGGTTATTGACAATGAATATCTGTCCGTTACGCTGCATCTCGAGGTCTATTGCCTCTTTCAGTATATCCTCGTCGTCGGGTGTAATGAGTTCGGTCTGCACGGGGTAGCGGTTCTGCGGCGGGGTGGTCATCACACTCAAGTCGCGTGCGCCCAGCAGGGAGAACTGCAGCGTACGAGGGATAGGCGTTGCTGTCAGTGTCAGCACATCGATATTGGTGCGCAGGCTCTTGAGTTTGTCCTTTACCGCCACGCCGAATTTCTGTTCCTCGTCGATAATAAGCAGTCCCAAGTCGTGCCACTTCACTTGTTTGCCCACCAGTTTGTGCGTGCCGATAAGGATGTCTATCTTGCCCGCTTCGAGGTCGGCAAGCAGTTCTTTCACCTCTTTGGGCGACTTGCCGCGACTCAAATACTCGATACGCACGGGGAAGTCCTTCATGCGTGCCTTAAAGGTGTTGTAGTGCTGCAGTGCCAGCACAGTGGTTGGCACGAGTACCGCCACTTGCTTTCCGTCGGTCGCTGCCTTGAACGCAGCCCGCATAGCGACTTCTGTCTTACCGAACCCCACATCGCCGCACACCAGTCTGTCCATGGGCATAGGACTCTCCATATCGTGTTTGATGTCGAGGGTTGCCTTGGCTTGGTCGGGTGTGTCTTCGTAGAGGAAGGACGCCTCCAGTTCGTGCTGCATAAACCCGTCGGGGGTGTAGGCATAGCCTTTCTGCTGTTTGCGGGTGGCGTAGAGTTTTATCAAGTCGCGGGCTATATCTTTTACCTTATCTTTTGTCCGCTCCTTAAGGCGTTCCCATGCGCCCGAACCCAGTCGGGATATGGTCGGTTCGGAGCCCTCTCGCCCTTTGTATTTCGAGATACGGTGCAGGTTGTGGATAGACACGAACACGCTGTCGCCGTCCCGGTAGATGAGTTTGATCATCTCCTGCGGCTTACCGTTGACGGGCGTTGTCACCAGTCCGCCGAACTTGGCGATACCGTGGTCGCTATGCACCACATAGTCGCCCAATTGCAGTT
>CAVFIY010000116.1:0-6258 GCA_963622435.1 Bacteroides uniformis
TACATAACTATGCAAACCACAGTAGATATTCGAGAACTGCAAGAGCGCATTGAGCGTGAGAGTTCTTTTGTCGATGCCCTTACATTGGGTATGAATCAGGTCATTGTCGGTCAGAAACACTTGGTGGAGAGCCTCTTGATAGGTCTGTTGAGCGACGGGCATATCCTGCTCGAGGGTGTTCCCGGTTTGGCAAAGACCCTGGCAATCAAGACACTGGCGGATCTTATTAAGGCAGACTTCTCTCGTATTCAGTTTACGCCCGATTTGCTGCCGGCGGATGTGTTGGGTACGCAGATCTATTCGCAGAAGACAGAGGAGTTCCATATCAAGAAAGGCCCTATCTTCGCTAATTTCGTATTGGCGGATGAGATCAACCGTGCGCCGGCCAAGGTGCAATCCGCTTTGCTCGAGGCCATGCAGGAGCGCCAGATAACCATCGGCGAGGAGACATTCAAGCTCGGCGATCCGTTCTTGGTGCTCGCCACGCAGAACCCGATCGAGCAGGAGGGTACCTATCCGCTGCCTGAGGCGCAGACCGACCGTTTCATGCTCAAAGTCATCATCGGCTATCCCAAGAAAGAGGAGGAGCAGCAGATTATCCGCCAAAACATTTCGGGCGAGAAGAAACAGGTGCTGCCTATCCTTTCCACGGAGGACATCAAGAAGGCTCGTGCCGTGGTCAACGAGGTCTATCTCGACGAGAAAATAGAGAAGTATATCGTTGATATTGTGTTCGCTACGCGTAACCCGGAGGAGTATGGACTGAACGACCTCAAGTCGATGATCAGTTTCGGTGGCTCGCCTCGTGCCAGCATCAATCTCGCGCGTGCGGCGCGTGCGTATGCCTTTATTCATCGCCGCGGCTATGTCATCCCTGAGGATGTGCGTGCCGTCAGCTACGATGTGCTGCGCCACCGTATCGGCCTGACCTACGAGGCCGAGGCGAACAACATCACCACCGAAGAGGTTATCACCGAGGTGCTGAATGCGGTGCAAGTACCTTAATATAGTTGAGTGTTTAGCGTTGAGTGTTGAGCGCAGTTAATAGTTTATAGTTGAAAGTAGTTTCGAGCTGAAAGTTGATAGTTGAAAGCTGAAAGCAGTTGCGAGTAAATAGTTGAGTGTTCAGCGCAAAGAATTGTCCGTGGCGACACGCCACCATTGAATTATGACTTCCGAAGAATTATTACAACGAGTACGCAAGATAGAGATTAAGACGCACAGTCTTAGTCGCAATATCTTTGCGGGTGAGTACCACTCGCAGTTCAAGGGGCGCGGTATGGCGTTCTCCGAGGTGCGTGAGTACCAGCCCGGCGACGATGTGCGTTCAATAGATTGGAATGTGACCGCCCGCCTTAACAAACCGTATATCAAGGTCTTCGAGGAGGAACGCGAACTGACGGTGATGCTGTTGGTGGATGTGAGCGGGAGTCGTAATTTCGGCACCGTGACGCAGACCAAACGCGATATGATGGCGGAGGTAGCGGCAACGCTTGCTTTCTCCACTATTGAGAACAACGATAAGGTGGGTGTCATCTTCTTCTCCGACAAGATCGAGAAGTATATCCCCGCCAAGAAGGGCAAGTCCCATGTGCTGCACATCATCCGCGAACTGCTCTCGTTCGAGCCGACCTCCACGGGGACGGACATCAATGGCGCACTGCACTACTTCGCCAATGCGCAGAAACGCCGCTGCACGGCTTTCCTTATCAGCGACTGCCAAGACCCGGTGTTCTCCGCAGAGCCGGATAAGAAACTCGGTGCCACGCCGCTTGTCATTGCTTCGCATAAGCACGACTTGAGCGTCATCCAGATTTACGACCGCCGTGATGCCGAGTTGCCCGATATGGGACTGGTCAAGTGGAAGGATGCGGAGACGGGCGAGCGTATTTGGGTGGATACGGCAGTGCGCAGCGTGCGGGACAATTATGCCGCCGCATGGCAGGCGCAGCAGGAACACTTGCAGACGCTGTATGCCAAGACGGGCATCAACTCCATTTCCGTCCGCACCGACGAAGACTATGTCCGCGCCCTCATGCGCTTATTTAAGATGTAAAATCCGACTCCCCCTGCCCCCTCAAGGGCACCCCACTGCGCAGTGCTTGTGGGGACCCCGCTGCAGAGGGGGAGGGCAGAGTTGAATGTAAAAGAATAATCAATTAACTACGCCCATTGTCCCCTCCTCTGGAGGGGTCGGGGAGGTCTAAAATTAACTAACTAATGCTCTTTGTCCCCTCCTCTGGAGGGGTCGGGGAGGTCAATTCATCATTCGAAATGAATATCCTATTAGCCATAGTGGTGTCAGCCGCCATCGATTCCACGACATTGTTCTTAGGCGACCAGACCGATTTGCACTTGCAGGCGACCTACAACGCCGGCGAGCAGGTGTCGCTGCCGCAGTATGGTGAGACGCTGCTGCCCGAGATAGAGATTGTCCGCCGCACGGGGGTCGATACCACCACGCTTGCCGACGGGCGCGTGCAGGTAAGTCAGTCGCTGACGCTCACATCGTTCCGTGACTCGCTATTCTATATCCCTCCGCAGGCATTCGCCACGGGCGACGACACTGTCTGGTCAGAGCCGCTGTCGCTCAATGTGGTACAGCCCTTCGAGGTCGATACCACACTCGCCATTACAGACATTAAGGACATACAGAAAGCCCCCATCTGGTGGTGGGGCATCTTCCGCTGGGTGCTGCTGGGACTGCTGATAGCCCTGCTCGGCGTAGGCATCTACTTCCTGGTGCGCTACATCGTGCGCCACCGCAAGGGCTACACCCCCGAGGAGAAACAAGTACCCCTCCGCCCCGCCGAAGAGGTCGCCCTCGAGAAACTGAACGAGATAAAGGAGGAAAAGATTTGGCAAGACGGTAAGGTCAAGGAGTACCATACGGAACTGACCGATGTCATCCGTGAGTATATCTCCCGCCGCTACGAGGTGTCCAGCACCGAGAAGACGAGCGACGAGACGCTCTCTGCCCTCAAACCGCTGATGAAAGACAAGAAAGACCTCTTCGAACGCCTGCGCCAAATGCTCTCGCTCGCCGACCTGGTCAAGTTCGCCAAGTGGACAGCCACGCCCGAGGAGAACGAGAACGCCCTGCGCACCGCCTACGATTTCGTGCAGGAGACCACTCCCGCCCCCGCAACGGAAACGAATGACACGGCGCAAAACGCCAACCCGACCACCGCTGCCGCAGGCAGCAACGCCTCTACCCAAGAGAAAACCCCTAATTCTACCGCACTATGACCTTTGCAAGTCCCGCATATCTCTTCTTACTGCTCCTGCTTGTACCTGTCGTAGGTTGGTATATCTACGAGTTGCACAAGTCCGATGCCAGTCTGCAGATTGCCAACGGCAGTGTGCTGCGTGCGCAACCCAAGTCGGCACGCGTCTATATGCTCCACCTGCCGTTCGTATTGCGCGTAGCGGCTATCACGCTGCTCTCCATCGCCCTTGCTCGTCCGCAACTGACCAACCGCTGGTCGTCGGAGTCCACCGAGGGAATCGACATCATGATGGCACTCGATATATCAGGTACCATGCAGGCGGAAGACTTGAAGCCGAACCGCCTTGAGGCAGCGAAGCAAGTCGCATCCGACTTCGTTATCGCCCGCCCCAACGACCAAATCGGACTCGTGGTCTTCGCAGGCGAGAGTTTCACGCAGTGTCCGCTTACCACAGACCACGCCGTGCTGATTAACCTCTTCCAATCCGTCAAGTTCGGTATGATAGAGGACGGCACCGCCATCGGTTTGGGATTGGCGAATGCAGTCAATCGTATGAAAGACTCCGCCACGAAGTCCAAAGTGATTATCCTCCTCACCGATGGTTCGAATAACCGAGGCGACATCGACCCGCAGACGGCGGCAGAGATAGCCAAGACCTACGGCATCCGTGTCTATGCTATCGGTGTCGGCTCCCACGGGCAGGCGCGTGTGCCGGTGCAAACCCCCGTCGGCGTGCAGTATATGATGATGGACAGCGAGTTCGACGAGACGACCCTGCAGCGCATCGCCTCCACCACGGGCGGGCAGTATTTCCGTGCCACGGACAACTCGAGTCTGAAATCTATCTACGAGCAGATAGACCAACTCGAGAAGACCAAACTGCGGGTGCGTGAGTACTCCAAGCACACAGAGACCTTCGCCCCCTTCTTGGTGTCGGCACTCCTCTGCCTCCTCTTGGAAATCCTCCTCCGCTACTTCGTCCTCCGCACCGTTACCAACTAATGCACAATGCTAAATGCACAATGCTGAATGCACAATGCACAATGAAACCCAGGAGGAACGAACACCAACGCCCCATTCTTAATTCTTAATTCTTAATTCATAATTCATAATTAGAATCAATGTTCCGTTTCGCAAATATAGATATGTTATGGCTGCTGCTGGCAGTGCCGGTGCTGATAGGTGCGTTCGTCGCCTACAGCCGCCGCAAGCGCCGTCAGTTGCGTGCCTTTGGCGACCCCGCTCTGGTGGCAGAACTGATGCCCAATGCCTCGCGGGTGCGCCCTGCCGTTAAGTTCTCTATCTTGATGGTGGCGCTGGTGCTGCTTATCTTCGCCGCCGCACGCCCGCAGTACGGGCAGCGTGAGAAGACAGTCAAGCGTCAGGGTATCGAAGCGATGATTGCCCTCGATATCTCCAACTCCATGCTTGCCGAGGATGTGGCGCCGAGCCGCCTCGACAAATCTAAGCAGATGTTGGGCAAACTCATCGACCGCATGGTGGACGACAAGGTCGGTCTGGTGGTCTTTGCGGGCGAGGCATATACCCAGTTGCCTATCACGTGCGACTATGTGTCCGCCAAGATGTTCCTCAATACCATCGAGCCTTCCCTTATCAAGACCCAAGGTACTGCTATCGGTGCCGCCCTCTCCACCGCTATCCGCTCTTTCGGCAGCGAGGAGTCGGGTGCCAGCCGTGCCATAGTGCTTATCACCGACGGCGAGAACCACGAGGACGATGCCGTAGCGGTCGCCACACGGGCCAAGGAGATGGGCATCAAGATTATAGTCGTCGGCGTGGGCAAGCCCGAAGGATCTCCTATCCCCCTGCCCGGCACGAACAACTACCGCAAAGACCGTCAGGGCAATGTGGTCGTCAGCCGCCTCAACGAGGATATGTGCCGCGAGATAGCCAAGGCGGGCAACGGTATGTATGTCCGCTGCGACAACACCAATACCGCCTTGCGGGCAGTGGAGAAAGAGTTAGATACTCTTGCCACCACCGAGATAGAGACCAAAGTCTATACCGAATACAACGAGCAGTTCCAGTCCTTTGCGCTGGTCGCCCTGCTCCTGCTGGTGATAGACTTCTTTATCTTCAATCGTAAGAACAAGTCGCTCACTCGTCTGGATATATTCAACGAGGCGAAGCCGAGCAACGCAAAGTAGAACAATCAATTAGCAATGAAGACTATGAAGCGTACCATTCTGTTGCTGCTCTGTGCCGTAGGCATGCTGTCGGGCGTGTATGCCCAGCAGGAGTCCCCCGATGTGCGCAAGGGCAACAAACAATATAAGAAGCAGGACTTCACCGCCGCCGAGGTGGATTATCGCCGCGGGCTGGAGAAGAACGCCAACTCGTTCGAGGCGCACTACAATCTGGGCAACGCCCTCTTCAAGCAGGACAAGTACCCCGAGGCGCAGGAGGAGTACCAAAAAGCCGCCCAACTGATTGAGAATAAGGACAATAAGCAGCAGTTGAGCGAGAGTTACCACAACCTCGGCAACGCCTTCTTCGCCCAGCAGCAGTACGACAAGGCGGTGGCAGCCTATAAGGAGTCCCTTCGCAACAACCCAAAGGACAACGACACCCGCTACAATTTGGTAAAGGCGATGCAGATGCTGCAGCAGCAACAGCAGAACCAAGACCAGAATCAGGATAAGCAGAACCAAGACCAACAGCAGCAACAGCAGAATCAAGATCAAAATAAGGACGACCAGCAGCAAGACCAACAGAACCAACAAGACCAGCAGGAACAGCAGCAGCAAGATCAACAGGAGCAGCAAGACGACTCCAAGATGGATAAGGAGACGGCTGAGCAGATTCTGCAAGCCCTCGAGCAGGATGAGCAGCAGACGCAAGAGAAGATGCAGCGTTCCCAAGGTCAGAAGCGCCGTGTGGAGAAAGACTGGTAATACCGGGTCAATTAACAGTTAAAAATTAATAATTAACATGCAAGGTGGTTTTTCCTTGTTCTTTCCTTGGTTTTACATTGTTCTTGCCCCTGTTTTGCGAGAGGGGAGATTAG
>CAVFIY010000117.1:0-6223 GCA_963622435.1 Bacteroides uniformis
ATGTGATACCCCCGTTTATTTTATCGCAACAGTAGTAGCATGTAATTCTTAATTCATAATTCTTAATTCATAATTAAACAACGAAGGTGGTTTTCCCTACGGCATATCTGGCTCCGATAGCGTACTACAAGGCATTGTTGCACGCAACCGATACGGTGGAGGTGGAGCAATGGGAGTCGTTCCCTAAGCAGACTTTCCGCAACCGCTGCCGTATCGCAGGGACAAATGGCGTGCAGACACTCAGCATTCCCGTAGGCAAATGCGAGAGCAAGCAGTACACCCGCGATGTGCGCATCACCTACCAAACAAAATGGCAACACCAACACTGGATGGCGCTTGTCAGTGCCTACAAACATACACCCTATTTCCTCTACTACGAGGACTTGTTCCGCCCGTTCTATGAGCAGCAATATACATTTCTAATGGACTACAACGAAGCGCTGAACGACCTCGTATTGCGTCTGCTCGGGAAACCTACTCCCGTTGTGCGCACTGCGGATTGGCAAGGGCTGGACTTGGAACATTGTTGGGACTACCCCGAGGGCGAAACGGGGCGAACCTACTATCAACTATTCGCCGACAAACAAGGCTATACAGACAACTTAAGTATTGTGGACTTGCTCTTCAACATGGGCAACGAAGCCATATTATACCTCTAACAAACGGTCATTACAGAATGAAAGATATAGATTGGAGTTCACTCTCTTTTCACCTTACCGAAACGGATTATATAGTGCGTTCGGCGTGCCGAAACGGCGTTTGGGAAGAGCCTTACGCCACCAAGGATAAGTACATGACTATCCATGTCGCCTCGACGGGCATGCAATACGGGCAAGGGCTGTTTGAGGGGCTGAAAGCCTTTCGGGGCGTGGACGGGAAAATCCGCATTTTCCGCATGGAAGAGAACGCACGGCGCATGAATCGCTCCGCCGAAGGGCTGCTGATGACACCCGTACCCGAAGACCTGTTCTGCCGTGCTATCCTGCTGGCGGCAGAGAAGAACTTGGATTATGTGCCGCCCTACGAAACGGGAGCAACGCTCTATTTCCGCCCCGTGCTGTTCGCCACCACGCCGGAGATAAGTGTCGGACCGGGGAAAGACTGTGAGTTCATCATCATCCCCACCCCTATCGGCTTGTATTTCGGAGGCGGGTATCACTGCACACCGTTCATCGTCAACCGACACATCGACCGAGCAGCTCCCTTCGGCACAGGGCAATGGAAAGTGGGAGGCAACTACGCCGCTTCGTTCCGTGCCACGGAGTGGGCGCACGCTTTAGGGTACGATTGTATGTTCACCGATGCCCTGACGCACGAATACATCGACGAGTGCAGTGCGGCGAACTTTATCGGTGTGCGCCACGCAGCGGACGGGAGCATCGAATACCTGACGCCCGACTCCACGGCGATACTCCCTAGCATCACCAACAACTCGCTGATGACGCTGGCGCGAGATATGGGAATGAAAGTCATACGCCGCCCGATTGCAGTTTCCGAACTGGCGGATATGGAAGAAGCGGCAGCGTGCGGTACGGCGTGCGTCATCTCGCCTATCAACCGCGTGTACGACCCCGACAACGACATCACCTACCACTTCGGCGACCAACCGGGGCCGATAATGACCAGCCTCTACAACGCTATCCTGGACATCCAATACGGTCGCGCAGAAGACAAGTACGGGTGGTGCTATACACTATAAGACCTCCCCTAACCCCTCCAGAGGAGGGGAATGCGGAGACCACAATCGCTATGCAGAATAATAATTTCTAAATAACTCAACCATTATGTTTAAGAATCACCCCAAAGGACTTATTCCTGCTGCGCTTGCCAACATGGGCGAACGCTTTGGTTACTACATCATGAATGCAGTGTTGCTGCTATTCCTTGTATCTAAATTCGGATTACCCGATGCCACGGCAGGTGTCATCTATTCTGTATTCTATTGCGGTATTTATGTGTTGAGCCTTGTCGGAGGACTGATAGCAGACAAGACACAGAACTACAACAAGACCATTCAATGGGGATTGATAATCATGGCATTGGGCTATGTTGCACTGTCCGTACCCGTATTTAGCACTATGGACGGCGACGGCACATGGTGGGCGATATTGATATTTACCTGCTTCGCACTTTTGCTCATTGCGTTTGGCAACGGTCTGTTCAAGGGCAACCTGCAAGCCATTGTCGGCAAGATGTACGACGAACTAGAAGAAGAGGCGGCAAAGCAAAGTCCCGAAGCACTGGCACAAGCCAAAGATAAGCGCGACTCCGGTTTCCAGATATTCTATGTGTTTATCAACATCGGCGGATTGGTAGCACCTTTTGTGGCTCCCCTACTCCGTCAGTGGTGGCTCAAAGCACACTACTTGGTTTATAATGCCGATATGCCTGCGCTCTGCCACCAATACTTGGCAAACGGGGAGATGACAACCAAGTTCCAAGAGACGATGGGCAAAGTGCTGACGGACGGCTACTCCGTCACCGACCTTTCGGCGTTCTGCCACGACTATATTGAGGTGTTCAATACGGGTATTCACTATTCTTTCATTGCCTCGGTACTGGCGATGCTTATCTCGCTGGTGATATTCCTATGCACCAAGAAGATGTTCCCGCAGCCTGCCAAGAAAGCAGAAAACACCAATACCAACTACACCCAAGAAGAGAAAGCTGCTATGGCAACCGAGATTAAGCAGCGTATGTATGCATTGTTTGCCGTTCTCGGCGTAGCGATATTCTTCTGGTTCAGTTTCCACCAGAATGGGCAATCGCTGTCGGTATTCGCTCGCGACTTTGTCGAGACCCAATCCATTGCACCGGAGATTTGGCAAGCCCTCAATCCGTTCTTTGTGATTGTGCTTACCCCCATCATTATGTGGATATTCTCCGCACTGACCCGCAAAGGCAAGAGCATTTCCACGCCTCGTAAGATTGCTATCGGTATGGGGATTGCAGCCTGCGCCTACTTGTTCCTTACGGTATTCTCCGCTCAAGCCGGCTATCCGTCTGGGACAGAATTCCGTGCTATGGACTCGGCAGCAATGGAGAGTGCCGGACTCGCTAAAGCAGGTCCGTGGGTGCTGATTGTTACCTATTTCTTCCTCACCGTGGCAGAACTGTTCATCTCACCGCTCGGGTTGTCCTTTGTCAGCAAGGTAGCACCCCGCAATATGGTAGGGCTATGCCAAGGATTGTGGCTCGGTGCAACGGCACTCGGCAACTTGATGATATGGGTAGGTCCCGTTATGTACAATGCATGGCCTATTCAGTATTGCTGGGCAGTATTCTTTGGCGTATGCGTCGTATCCATGGGGATTATGCTCGGAATGGTAAAATGGTTAGAGCGTGTCGCTTGCTAAACCATGCGGAGAGAATAATACTCTAATATAGAGATATAAACTTATGAACGAAACATTGATTGACGCACTGAAGGCGTACACAGCGGCACTGGAACAGAAGATTGTGGCATTGGAGCAGCGTGTGGCGGAATGTACAACGCAAAATACACAATGCACCGAAGCGCACGCCCAACTGGAAGAGCGATTGGCTGCATCGGAAGAACGCATTGCTGCTTTGGAAGGACGCATAGTACAATTAGAGGCAGCATTGGCGGCTGCTACTGCTGCCAATGCAACGGTTGCACAGGAAGCCCCCAAAACACTTTCCGCTACTGATACAGCCGAAGAGGCAGAACCTGAAATAGAGGTCGAACTCATTACGGATTATGAGGAAGAGGAGGAAAAGGAAGCGGTGGAAGAGCAGGAGGAAGAAACGCTTCCCTCTACCCCATTAGAGAGCGCAGAAACGACATCTACGGAGGATACAGAAAATACACAGAGCGAAAACACGCAAAGCGAAAATACGCAAGGCGAAAACACGCAAAGCGAAGATACGCGCAGCGAAAATACGCAAAGCGAAGATACGCGCGAAGCGCAACTTACGCAGAGCGAAAAGCCTACGAGTATGTATGGGAAATCCGTAAGCGATATTCGGAAGGGTATTTCTATCGGGGATAGATTCTTGTTCCAACGCGAACTGTTCCAAAGCAATCCCGAACTGCTGCAGAAAACCCTCACCGAACTGAACGAACTACATTCGTTTGACGAGGCGATGGCGTATATTGAGGCACACTTCGATTGGGACAAAGACCAACCCGCTTACGAGTTGTTTCTCAACGCCCTACACCGCAGATTCGCCAATTAACAGTGCATACTTTTTGAACGGACGGCTATCGCCGTATAGACATGAATTAATCATATGTTATTGCTCTGCGGGAGTACCCGCCTCCAAATACACGAAAAATTATTCAAATATAATTAGTCGCAATACGCAATAGTGTCCGTTGAAAAAAGTCATTGTTGATAGTGCTGTATCCTTCATTCTTAATTCTTAATTCATAATTCTTCATTCATAATTAGGAGAAATGCTTCACATTGTCCCAACTCCCGTCGGTAATTTGGAGGATATGACTTTCCGTGCCATTCGAGTGCTGAAAGAAGCCGACTTGATACTCGCAGAGGATACCCGCACCTCGGCGGTGCTGCTCAAGCACTATGATATCCATACCCCCACCCGCTCGCACCATAAGTTCAACGAACACGAGACTTCAGATGATATGGCAGAGCGTATTGCTGCGGGGATGAATGTCGCCTTGATATCCGATGCAGGTACGCCCGGTATCAGCGACCCCGGGTTTATGTTGGTGCGAGCATGTGTGGAGCGAGGTGTGGAGGTACAATGCCTGCCTGGGGCGACGGCGTTTGTACCGGCTTTGGTGGATAGCGGACTGCCGAACGACAGGTTCTATTTCGAAGGCTTTCTGCCCCAGAAGAAAGGACGACAGACACGCTTGCAGCAACTTGCCGAGCAGGAACACACGATGATAATCTACGAGTCACCGTTCCGATTGGTAAAGACACTGGAGCAGTTAGCCGCTGTACTAGGCACAGAGCGACGGGCAAGCGTCAGCCGCGAGATTAGCAAGAAGTTTGAGGAAACTCGTCGCGGCACACTTGCTGAACTCATCGTCTCATTCAAGGAACGCGAACCCAAAGGCGAGATAGTACTTATCGTAGCAGGAAAAGAAGACAAAGAGAGTAAAGATAAAAACGGAAAAGATGAGTAGTTCTACAGGGTCTATGAAATCCTTGGCGAAAGATACCGTAATATATGGGCTTTCGTCTATTATCGGCAAGTTTCTTAACTGGCTGTTGGTGCCGCTGTACACCTATGTGCTGGCGGAGCAGGCGGATTATGGTATCGTCACCAACCTCTATGCTTGGACGGCGCTGCTGCTTGTGATACTCACTTACGGAATGGAAACGGGGTTCTTCCGTTTTGCCAATAAGGAGGGGGAGAATCCGAACACCGTCTATACCACCGCTTTGGTGAGCCTATTCACCACCTCGCTGCTCTTTGCCGTTGTCTGTTGTGTGTTCAGTCACCCTATTGCCACGGCATTGGGCTACCCTACCCACTCGGAATTCATCGCCCTCTTGAGCATCGTCGTGGCGATGGACGCTTTTGCGAGTATTCCGTTTGCGTATCTGCGCTACAAGAAACGCCCCATTCGTTTCGCCGCACTGAAACTGCTATTCGTGTTCTTGAATATACTGCTCAACATCTTCTTTCTTGTCATTTGTCCGAAGATACAGAGCAGCCCTCTCATCTCATCGTGGTACAATCCCAACTACGGCGTGGGCTATGTCTTCGTAGCGAATATCATTGCCACAGGCATACAGACGCTATGCCTATTGTTCCATGCATATCCGACTCCCCCTACCCCCTCAAAGAGGGGGATTTCAGATACTCCGACACCCCCTCCCTTGGAGGGGATTGGGGAGGTCTTCTCTTTTGAATTGCTAAAGCGTATGCTGCGCTATTCGCTACCGCTGCTGATACTTGGCGTGTGCGGGATAATGAATCAAACACTCGACCGTATTCTATTCCCATTCTTCTATGCAGGCACGGACGCACAGACGCAACTCGGTATCTATGGTGCGTGCTTCAAGGTGGCAATGGTGATGATGATGTTCACACAGGCGTTCCGTTATGCCTACGAGCCGTTCGTCTTTGCCCGCCATAAGGACAAGCAGTCAGTCGAGGCGTATGCCGATGCCATGAAGTACTACATTCTCTTCTCGTACCTTATTCTGCTCGGTATGGTTTTCTACCTCGATTTGCTCAAATTTATCATTGCACCGAGTTACTGGGAGGGGCTGGTGAT
>CAVFIY010000118.1:0-6210 GCA_963622435.1 Bacteroides uniformis
GATTCCCGAACCAAAGCTTCTTTTGCCGCTACTTCCGCCGCCTCACCGCCCAATCTCCCAAGTCCTACCGCCTATCCGCAATAGAATAGTCCTTCTTTACTCTTACTTTGGATTTGTTACAACAAACTCACTATTTTACTTTGGATTTGTTACAAGAAAGTCATAATTTTACTTTGGATTTGTTACAATAAATACTCTTGGCACTTGCATATCTCATTGAAAAGCAGTACCTTTGCAGCGGATTTGATAGAATATGTTATGTTTGAAAGAAATGCACTCCGGTGGCTCCGTCAGTGGCGGACGAAATCAACCCGCAAACCATTAGTGATTCGTGGTGCGCGTCAAGTTGGGAAGACCTCGTTGGTGGACTCTTTTGGCAAAGAGTTCGATTGCTACTTGAAGTTCAACCTCGACAATGCGGAAGACTTGGCGTTGTTTGCCAAAGAGCAGCCCATAGAAGAGTTGTTCGCAACTCTGCTGATTGTTCGTGGCAAGCGTAAAGATGCGGGCAGCACGCTGCTCTTTATTGATGAGATACAGAACTCGCCCGTCGCAATCAAGATGCTCCGCTATTTCTATGAAAACCTACCGCAGGTGTATGTCATTGCGGCGGGTTCTCTGCTCGAGACAATGTTGTTCCGAAATAGGGAGGTGAGTTTCCCCGTGGGGCGAGTGGAATATATGGCGTTGCGCCCTTGCTCCTTTGATGAATTCCTCGGTGCGGTGGGCGAAAGCGGTCTTCAGGAAACGGTGCGTGCGGCGTCTGTCCCCGAAGTGCTGCATAGTCGGGTGGAGAAACTGTTTGACCTCTATACGCTGATAGGCGGTATGCCGCAAGTGGTGGCGGAATATGCTGCCACACACGACATCGTGGCGTTGGACGACATCTATCAGTCGTTGCTTGCGGGGTATCAAGACGATGTGGAGAAGTACACCTCGTCCGAGACAAGTCGCAATGTAATCCGCCATATTATTACCAATGGATGGGGGTATGCCGATGAGCAGATTACCTTTGACCACTTCGCCGCCTCGAACTATAAGAGCCGTGAGGTGGGCGAGGCATTCCGCACATTGGAGAAAACGATGCTGTTAGAGTTGTGCTATCCCACAACGCAGACCAATATCCCTATTATTCCCGACCATAAGAAACGCCCCAAACTGCTCTGGCTGGATACGGGCATTATGAACTATGCAGCAAGCGTGCAGCGTGAATTGATAGGCAAAGACGACATCAATGATGCGTGGCGAGGGAAGATTGCGGAGCATATCGTGGGGCAAGAACTGCTTACCCTTAGCCCGCAATACCTGACGAAGCGTACCTTTTGGGTGCGGGAGAGCAAGAATGCACAAGCCGAATTGGACTATTTGTACAACAGTCGGGAGTACGGATTGATACCGATAGAGGTGAAGGCGGGTAGCAATGCACACCTCAAATCGCTGCAATCTTTTATGCGCACCTCTACAAGTACAACGGCAGTGCGCTTCTGGAACAAGCCTCTTCGGAAAGATAGTGTCGCATTGGAGGATAAGGAGTTTACCCTGCTCAGCCTGCCCTACTACTATGCAGGGCAACTAGACACCGTTTTGCGCCTGCAGAGCGGACAATAGCACTTGCAGAGCGGAAATAGTACCTGCATAGCGAATAATGGCACCCGCCTATCTCTGTAAACAGAATGCTCCCCACTATACACAGAACCACCTCGGAAGCCGTTATCGGGTACTTCCGAGGTGGTTCTGTATGATAGCGAATGTGAACGCTTTTATTTAATCGTTATCACCTTGATTCCGTCACGCTCGAGGAGGGCATTGATAGTAGGCTCGCCGCCACGGAAACGCTTGTACAAGTCTATAGCAGGCTCTGTGCCGCCACGCTCAAGGATGTTCTTGCGGAACAACTCTGCCGACTTCTTGTCGAAGATAGAGCCGCCCTTCTTGCTTGCCGCTGCTTTGAATACGGAGAAGGCATCTGCGTCGAGCAACTCCGACCACTTATAACTATAGTAGCCTGCCGCGTAGCCGCCCGAGAAGATGTGCGTGAAGGCTGTCTCCATCTGCGTACCCGGCACATTCGGCAGCACGCGCACTTGCTCCATCGCGTCGTTACCGAAGCGGATGACAGCCTCTTCCGTGGTCAGGTCTGCCGGCACCTCAAACGGAGCGGTCAGGCTGTGCCATGCCATATCCAGATACCCGAACGAGAGTTGGCGCACGCAGGCATACGCTGCATGGTAGTTGTTCGATGCTTTTATCTTGTCGATCAGTTCCTGCGGCATCTTCTCGCCCGTCAGGTAGTGCTTGGCAAAGGTGTCAAGGAACTCTTTCTCGCCCAAGAAGTTCTCATTGAACTGCGAGGGCAACTCCACAAAGTCGCGCGGCACATTCGTTCCCGACAGCGAAGCGTATTGGCAGCGGGTCAGCATACCGTGCAAGCCGTGTCCGAACTCGTGCAAGAAAGTCTCCACCTCATCGTAAGTAAAGAGCGCGGGCTTGTCAGCCGTCGGGCGCGTGAAGTTCATCACATTGACAATGTGCGGACGATGGTCGGTCTTGCCCTCCTTGTATTGCGGTTGGAAGTCATTCATCCACGCCCCGCCGCGCTTACCGTCCCGCGGGTGGAAATCGGCATAATAGACAGCCAGATACTTGCCCTTCTCGTCAAACACCTCGTAGGCTTTCACCTCGGGGTTATAGACTTGAATGTTCGGGTTCTCCTTGAAGGTAATGCCGTAGAGCCGCTTTGCCAGCCCGAACACGCCTTGAATCACTGCCTCTTTCTCGAAGTACGGGCGCAAGTCATCATCCGAAATGGCGTACTTCTCGTTCTTGAGTTTCTTGGAGTAGTAACTCCAGTCCCACGGTTGCAGCGTGGCGTACAGCCCGTTCGCCGTAGCAAACTCCTGCAACTCTTCTACCTCTTGACGCGCTGCAGGCATATAACTGTCCCGCAGTTGGTCAAGCAGTTGATAGACTTTCTCCGGTGTTTCCGCCATGGTCTTGTGGAGCGACTTCTCTGCATAGTTCTTCTTGTCGAACAACTGTGCCAATGCCAAGCGGGTATTCACGATGTCGATGATAACCTGCGTGTTATCGAACTCACCGCCGACGCAACGCGAGTTGTAGGCAGTGTAGAGTTCGCGGCGGATGTCACGGTTGTCGAGGTCTTGCATAACGGGGATATAGGTCGTCGGCTTCAGGTTCAGCAACCAACCGTTCAGCCCCTTCTTTTCCGCATTTTCCCGAAGCAACGCCTTAGTATCTTCGTTTAAGCCCGCAAGCAGTGCCGAGTCGGTGAGCAACATCGTCCATGCGTTGGTGGCTTTCAGCACATTCTGCCCATAAGTGAGCGTCAGTTTGCTCAGTTTCGCTGACAACTCCCGATAGGTCTGCTTATCTTCGGGGCTGAGGTTTGCACCGTTGTTGGCAAACGACTCGTAGATATCGTCCAGCAGTTTCGACTGCTCTTTGGTGAGTTTCAGTTTGTCTTTGGTGTCATATACCGCCTTAATACGCTTGAACAGCCCCTTGTTGAGACGGATGTTCGCCGAGTACTCCGACATCTTGGGCGACAATTCCATTTCGATGCTGTCCAGTATATCGTTGGTCTCCGCCGAGGTAAGGTTGTAGAAGCAGCCCGCTACGATACCGAGCATCTCGCCCGATTTCTCGTACGCCTCGATGGTGTTCTTGTAGGTGGGCGCAGCCGAGTTATTTACTATCTCGTCGATGTCCGCCAATCCCTGACGCATAGCCTCCTCAAAAGCGGGCATATAGTGTTCGGGGCGTATCTCGTTGAACGGATAGGTTTGGTGGGGTGTTTTCCACTCCTTGTAGTGGAAGAACGGGTTATCTGCATTTGCAGACTTGCTCTCGGCGGCTGTAGCCGTAAGCGTTACACCGGCAAGTGCCATAGCACACATTGTTTTTAGTTTCATTGATTATCAGTATTGCGGGGACGGCTTGTCCCCAATGAGTAATTACTTTTCTTTTTCTGCAGTGCGACCTATCGCCGCACGGCTCGCCCGCTTTACCGCAGCAGGTTGATGTCGCCCGACAACTGATAGACGCCTATCATCTCGTTGTTTTTCTTTGCTTTGTCGTACTTTATCTTCGAGGAGTAGCCGCTCGTCGCATCCGTCCCCAACGCCCGAATGACATAGAAGTACGCCCCCTCGGCGGCAGGCTTGCCGTTGATAGTGCCGTCCCACCCTTTGGCGGGGTCGGTCCATTCATATACCAACTTGCCCCAGCGGTTATATACCCAGCAGTGGAACTCCTTGAGCGAGCGGTAGAGAACACGGAACTCGTCGTTCTTTCCGTCCCCGTTGGGCGTGAACACATTCGGGACAAGCAGTTGCGACTCGCTCACGGCAATCGTTTTCTCGACCGAGTCCCGTTGGCATTCCGTGTCATTACCATCCGCACACGGGCAAGTCGGGTTGCTCACATACAGCACCGCCCTGTAACTGCCCGGCTCCAGAAAGGTGTAGCGGTGTTGGTCGTCGGTGCGCTGCACGATAAGTTCCGTCCCCTTGTAGATATACCATTGGTAGTACTCCACCGTAGGCGTGCCATACGCGTGGAACAGCACATCCAGTGGCGCAGAGCCTTGAATCGGATCCATTGTCTCGTCGGTCGGGCGGTCTACCTCGTTGCTCAGTTCGCCCGTCACGCCCCGCACGGTGGTGATAGTGGTCGCCACGGCTTTTACTGCCACAGGCTGCTCCAGCGTGGTGAATATCGAGTCGGGCGTCAGTCCGATATTTGTAATCCATTGGTCGTAGCAGAGCGCAATATCTGTCTTTTGATAGATAGCGGGCAGCGTGTAATAGCCGATGTGGAACGCCTCATCGAGCAGTGTGGTGTCCGCCGACTGCCATGCCTTATCCGCATCGTTCCACTGCGAGTTGCTGTAGGTGATAGAGCAGGTGCGGGGGACAGAGCGTGTCTGCCCAGCCGCCGTGCGGTATTGCATTTCGGGGAGAGTACCCTGCAGCCGCAGTTGGGTATTTTGGCAATTCACCTCCGCTACCTCGAGCGACAGATTGCTCGGCGCATAGTTCGGATAACTGAACAGGTAGAAATACTCTTTCTGCCCGCCAACTTCGATGTAGTAGCCGCCGTCGTCGGGATAAATCTCTGCCGCATTGGACTGTGCGAGCGTGCCGTCCGTCTTGTACCAATCGACAGCCGAGCCGTCGGTGGTGCGCATACCTATCTCGCCTGCGAACACAAACACCGTGTCGCTCTTCTCTACGACAGTCTGCATAGCCGTCCCAATGCACTCCACATGGAGCGCAAACAGCGGTGCCGCCAGCACCGAGAGCAGGTAAGTCAGTCCTATTTTCTTTGTATGTCGCATTCTTTCTTTTGCTTCTTTGTTCCCCACAGGATAATCACTCATTCTCCATAGGATTATTCCTCGATTCTATTGTTTCGGGAACCGTCGTTTTATTTCGGGGTGCAAAGATACGAAAAGAATAGCACATAGACAAGTCTTTGCGCAAAAAGCCTGTTCCAAGCGGCTCATTTCGTTGATGATTTCTTGGGAATGGCAGTTTATGTCTTACAGAGTTGGTAAGGCAGTGGTTAGAGATTATCTTTTTAGGTAATTCTGCTTCATCAGTGCTCTGTGTTATAAATGCGTTTCTATATATCGAAACCGCTACACAGGTAATCTTGGTATGTTAGATAATGACTCCTTCTTGATTAAGGCGGGTGCGGACATCAGACCAAGGACGCTCTAAATGCTTTTTGATTTCATTGACCATACGCAATACTACATCTGCATCAATATCAGCCCATACTGCTTTGCGTGTCGTTTTGCGCAATACATATATTTGATCTATTCGAGAATAAGCAGGGTCAACGCCAAATGCGACATCGTAAGTTTCTGTTACGGATACAAACATTGCATAAGGATTGCCGCTTTTTACCTTTTCAGCCGTAGCAATAATTCCGTCAAGCATTGTCTTATCAATAAATGTTTTTGCCTCAATTGCTATTGCCGGAACTTGCAAATTCACAGTTTTAGTGCCATTTACTGTAAGAATAAATTTCCTATATATGGCAAAATCTTGGTCTTTTTCGTTTACAGCCATATCCGGGCTGGTAACAAATTCGTCAAAGGATTTTGCCTTAAAATAGAGATTAGAGTATGCCTTAACACTACCGCTCCCCAATTGATCCTGTGCGTTGAGTTTCGTTTGGTAC
>CAVFIY010000119.1:0-1397 GCA_963622435.1 Bacteroides uniformis
CTGCCCTTCTGCGACAAGAACCACGTGGTCGAGAACGAATGCGCCGCCGACGGGTCGAAGGTCTTCGACGCATAGTCCGTCACAAGCGAGTCCTTATACTGCTTGTTCATGTCCGATCCCACGATGTCATAGTCCGACAGCCATACATTCTGCACCTTAATCACCCCTTCTTCTGCGGCTTTCTTGCAGTCGCCCTTCTCGCTATCAATCATCACACCGATAGGCCATCCGATAACCAACGAGTTGAAGCAGTTCAAGTGCGAGTTGCGGCGAATCTGCATAGCGGCTTGGAAACGGCCGAGCGAGGAGTTGTTATTGGGATAGACCTCGCCGCCATCGATATACGTAGTCGTGTTTTGGAAATCGGCGTCTGCCTTAGGACCTACAAAGGTGATATTGGAGAAGACACACGAGGTGTAGGGCGATACGGAAGCACCATCAGCGCAGTTATCCGACTCAAAACCATTCGATTGGCTGACATCGGCGATATGCGAGTCACGCACCGACAAAGCAAACTGGACATGTCCCGAGAAGCCGTTATCGGTATCGAAATCGTCGTCCCAACCGCGGTACGAAACCAAGTACTTGCAGTTGACCGTGCCACCAAACCACTCGTACGAGTCGTCGTTGCTGTAGCTGACCTGCAAGTGGTCCACCTGCGTCTTGCTACCTACCGAACCGAACGTGATACCGTTAATCTCCTTGTCGGTCTGGAAAGGATAGCCCGCAAACTCGACACGGACATACGACAAGATACCCGAGCAGTCCTCGTTATCGTTGCCGCCGTGCTTGGAGCGGGGGCCACCCTCAATCTGCTGCTCGGTCTGGTTGTTGTTGGCACGGCCGCAGAGAATCAAGCCGCCCCAATCGCCCGGACGACGCTGACCTGCGGGTTGCGCACTGGTGAAGACAATCGGCTCGGTGGCGGTTCCCTTAGCATAAAGCTTAGCGCCACGCTCGATAATCAGCGCGGCCTTGGTCGCCTTGTCGCCCTTGATGACCGTACCCGGCTCGATGGTCAGCTCGGCACCGTCTGCCACATAAATCCAACCCTTGAGCAGGTACGTGCCCTTGCGAAGGGTCTGCTTGCCCGTGAAAATGAACTCGTCGTCGCCATTTCCGAGCGTGTTGTCATCGTACAGCAGATTGTCGTCTGCGATTAGACCGTCCTGCTCGTGCGCGTTGTGCGTCGGGTCGGTCGGAGCATTGTTGTTGTCTTTGCAGCCCGAGAAAAGAACTGCGAGAACCGCGGTGCAGAGCACCGACAAATGGAAAAATTGCTTTTTCATACCTTGTTTTGTTTATAGGTTGATGAATTGTTTATTCGTTTATCAGTGTTTTTTTGTTTATTCGTTTATCCGGTTATGGGGGTAGGCGAGTGGGCTTGAGGGTATAGG
>CAVFIY010000119.1:1441-6164 GCA_963622435.1 Bacteroides uniformis
GAAAGTATTCGTATGTTCTGCTTATGTTCTGCTTATGTTCTGGTTATCCTATACGCAGGTCTCGAGAAAATAGTGGGAAAATTGTGGAAGAATTATGGGAGAATTATGGGAAAATTTGGGGTGTCTTGGTTAGAGTTTCCAAGTGACTGAGAGGGTGAAAGTGCGGCCGGGACGGTAGGAACGCGTCACCTGCTTGATCTTCTCTGTGCTGCCATCCGACAAAGTGGTGGTCGCAATCTGCTGATAGACAATCTTTTCGCCGATGACATCACGCGCCGAGAAGCGCAACACCCAATGCTCGCCAAAGGACTTACTGAGGTTGAGGTCGAGCATATCACGTGGCATCTCGTACGAGTTCGGGATGGTGACGGCATCGTCGCTGCCCGACAGACCGACGCTGCGTCCGACACCAATCAAGCGCTTACCGATACGATTGTACAACACCGAGCAACTCCATCCCGTACGCTCGTGGGCATAGAAAAGACCCGTATTGATGAGGTAGGGCGACTGACCCTGCATGGGTCGTGCCGTCTCACGAGAACCCTCGGGGAACTGCACGCGGCTCTGGATGAGCGCTCCGTTGAAGGTGAACTGAAAGCCTCGCATCCCCATGAATGACAAGTCCTTACGGATGTCCAACTCCACACCGTAACTATAGGCACGGTCGGCATTCTGGTAACTGTAGGTAAGGTCCGTGCCGCCTGTGACGGTATAGGTCCATTCGATGGGGTGGCGGAAATGCTTATAGAAGGCTGCGACCGACACTATCTCGCCCTTGCCGCCCTTTGGGTAGTACTCGTAACGCAAGTCGCAGTTCTGTATGCGGCACGACTGAAGGTCGATGTTTCCCTGCACGTTGGAGGCAAGGTCGAAATCGTAATAGACTGAGGGGGAGACCTCACGAAACTCGGGGCGGTTGATGGACATACCATAGGAGGCACGCAGCTGGTGGCGGTCGTTGATACGGTACGTCAAGTTGGCAGACGGGAAGAAATCGGAGGTGCGGTAGTGGCTCGAGCGGGGGGAGTACTCGCGGTCACGCGTGTTGCGAATGAGGCACATATCGTTGTACTCGTAGCGCACTCCGGCATAGACATCGACCGGTCCGAACGGCATATTGAAGCCCACATAGCCCGCCATGAGCGTGTTCCGCCCCTCGTAGTTGTTGCGCCACTTGACCTGCTCGAGGAGGTAGAGGCGGTCGACGGAATAGTTCTCGTCCTGCATCAGTTCGGAAGGTATATCGTACTTGCGGAAGTCCTCCGGCAGCGTGTTGGAGGCTTGGTTCCAGTTGTAATAGAACGTGCGGGCGGTATAGGCACGGGTGCGGTACTCACCATAGAAGCCCGCCTTGAGCTGCGGCTCGAACCAACCCCAATGAAAGGTCTCGGCATAGTCCAACGAGAGGGAGCCGATATGCTCGGAAAGGTAGGTATATTCGCGCGATATGTCGTTGGACGAGGAGAGTTGCAGCACACCATCCTCGAGGGCATCGTTGCGCAAGTAGCGGCGTCGGTCGGGCTGGTTGCGATTGGAGTATGCATAGCCGCCATTCCAACGGAACTCGATGTCGTCGCCGAGGAAAAGGTGGCGACCCGTGAGCTGACCCGAATAGGTGGTGCGGCTCTGGTAGTTGTACTCCGCCTGCTCCTCTTGGTCGTTCTGCGCCGAGATACCCACACGAGTGGTATAGCGCTCACGGCCCAACTGATTGAAGATATTTTTGAACTCGATGCGGTCCTTGCCGGCGCGGCGGGCGTAACTCAAGTTGAACATCACGCCGAGGCGCGTGTGGATGGTCTGCTGGTCATCGGTGGACTGACGGAGATAGGAGCTGCGGTGCTGCGCCTCGTCGTACGCCCCGAACAGGCAGTTGAGCATGTCCCGATAGTGCTTATAGGAGCGGCTGTAGTTGCCGCTGACGAGCATAGAGAGCGACTGACCGGCCGGGAGCGTCCAACTCTCACTGCCGTTGAAGCCGAGCGTGAGGTCGCTGACGGGGGTAATCTTGCGAGCCTTCCAATCGTTGTTGAAGGAGTTGGCGGTAAGAGAGACACTGTTGTCGACGCCCGGAAAGCCCGTGAGCGTGGTGTTGATGCCGTGGCTGAGGCTGCGCATACCGCTATCGAAGCCGAGCCAATCGGTGGGCGAGGACTTAGTGCGATAGAAGGAACGGAAATGGGCTTGGTCGTTGATGGCGCCGCCCAACTGCACGCTCCACGACTTATACTCGGGGACATCCTTGGTCTGCACGAGCACCATGCCGCCCGAATAGTCGGCGGGGTACTCCGGTGCGGGCGACTTGATTATCAGTAGGTTATCCAACTGCGAGGAGGGGAGGAGGTCGAAGGAGAAGGCACGGGAGTCCGCCTCGGAACTCGGCACGGCGGCACCGTTGATCCACACCTGATTGTAGCGCTGCGACAGGCCCCGCACCATGACAAACTTGTCGTCGATGAGCGAGATACCCGGCACACGGCGGATGACCTCGGAGGCGTCACGGTCTTGGGAACGCTGAATCTGCTCGCTGCTGATACCCGTCTGCACGCTGAGTGCGTTCTTGGTGGATTGCAGCACGCTCATCTCGGTGTTCTGACGGCGCTTGGAGGTTACGGCCACCTCCTGCAGCACCTCGGCGTCGGAGGAAAGAAGAATGCGGAGCGTGTCCTGCCCCGCATTGACTTGCAATTGCTTACTTTTATAGCCGATGTAACTGATTTCGAGTTGGTTGCCCGCTGCGACCGAGAGGCGGAATAGGCCGTCGAAGTCGGTGGTGGTGCCAGTGGTGGTGCCGCTGATAAGCACGGCTGCACCGAGAAGCGGCTCGCCAGTCTCGGAGTCGATGACGATGCCGACACGCTCTTTGGGGGCAGAGGTGGATTGGGGGTCTTGTGGGGCTGCGGATGGGGCAGCTATGAGGGGTGCATTTGCTCCTATGAGAGAAAAGAGAAGCAAGAATAGCGTTGCACTTCGATTCATACCTTGTCTTTTGAAATTCGGTGCAAAAGTAGAGCGATTCTGTTGTGTAGTTGTGTAGAATGTGTGAAGAAATTATGAAATCATAATACGACCTCCCCAACCCCTCCAAAGGAGGGGCTAACAGAGTATGGTCAAACGAATGGAACGACTATGCCACAAAGCCGAGTGAAAGAGTTTCCTATGCCGCCAAGGCGGCAAGAAAAATGGAAGAAAACAAAGTTGTCTTTGTTTCTCGTGAGCGTAGAGAGCTGGGGATAAAGGACTCCTATGCCGCTATGCGCGGCAAGAGAAATAAAAGAAATGAAAGAAAGAGAAAATGGAAATGACTTGGTTTTCTTCTATTTTTCGTGAGCGTTGCGAACAGGAAATAAAAAACTTATATTCTGCAAGTTGTATAGGAAATAAAAAAATCCCCGCATAGCAGGGGAGCTTTGCGGGGATGGGAAAATAGGATTAGGAGTGCGGGAGGTTGTCCTATAGGGGGGGGAACTCAAAAGTCGGGTTGCTTACCAGATTGGGTAGAGGATGTTGAATAAGGGTACGAGAAGGGCGGTGGCGACGCCCATAAGGGCGATGCAGAGTCCGCTGATGGCTCCCTCGACCGCTCCCATCTCAAGCGCTTTGGCTGTGCCTAATCCGTGCGCCGAGCAACCCATGGCAAGACCTTTGGCTACGGGGTGCGTCACATGGCATAGGCGTAACGCAAAAGGACCGATGACTGAGCCGACAAAGCCTGTAATGATAACCGATATAGCCGCCAACGACTCGTTGCCGCCTAAAGCATGGGTGACATCCATCGCGATAGGCGTGGTGACGGATTTCGCCTCTAAGGAGCGTACCCACATTCCCTCTAAATGCAGCATCTTGCACGAGAAATAGACACTGCTGACGCCGACCAATGCCCCTACGAGCACGGCTACGAAAATAGGGAGTGCATTGCGCTTGATAGTCTCTAACTCATCATAGAGCGAGAGGGCAAGAGCCACGACACTCGGTCCTAACAGGAACGAAATGGGCTGGTTGGCGTGGGCATAGTCGTCGTAAGGGATGTCCAAGAAATAGAGCAAGGCGACTAAGATAGGAATACAGATAAGGAACGGGTGCAGCAGACTGACTCCCGACTTACGCTGCGCCCACACACCAAGCAGATAGGTGCCGAAGGTAAGCAGCAACAGCGTGGGCATGGAACAAAGAATATCATGCATGGGCGGCCTCCTTGTGCTTGAAGTGTTGCGACATTCGTGCCATACTCTGCATGGTCCAACCGCTGGTAATCATAATGGCGAGCGTGGAGAGGAGCAGCACGGATAACCAACCGGCAAGGTGAACCCGAATAAGCCCCCATTGCTCCATAATACCGACCATAGCCGGCACAAAGAAGAAAGACATGCTGCTCGTGAGAATGGTTACGGCTTGGCGTATTTGGTGGGGCTTAACCCATTTAAGACACAACGCCGCAAAGAGCAACAGCATACCGATGACGCTGCCCGGGACAATGCCGCCCAGCAGCCACGAAAGCACATTCCCTATCACAAGGAATAGCAAAATAATAAAGAAACCGATCACAATATAGTACCTTAAAATAACAGACCGTGTAGGCGTATTCGATAGCGAAAGTGCCTACCGAAAATAAGACGCTGCCGACTCGACCAAAGAGGGGCGTTGTCTTTCGGGGCGCAAAAGTACAACTTTTGTATGACAGCACCAAATGAAAAGTGCATTTTGTAGAAAGAATAGGGCGGTA
>CAVFIY010000120.1:0-6114 GCA_963622435.1 Bacteroides uniformis
CTGTCTATGCGTACCAAGTTAACCCCAAGACAGGTGCTGCGCTGACCGAGGTAACAAAAACAACTTTCACCACGAAAGACTCGTACACCTCTACGAATGAAATCAGTTTCTCCTTTACGGATGAGGCTGTAACCATCCATACGACGGATGTTTCGCCCTATTTCTTCTATGTCTATGACAAGACGACTTGGGGATATATAGCAGGTGATAGCACGCAAACTGCGATTGCATCGTTTGTGGATATGATTACCGGAATATGGAGTAAGAATGGTTACTATATCCCGCTCCTCAATGGTGATGTAACGATTGCTTATGACGAATTGGAAAACCTTGAAATTAATGTTGAATCGGGAGAAAATGTATTCTTGGCTGTTCCGTATGACGGAAAGGTAAATGGTACTGCCGTATTCGCTTCGCACGATATTACACTGAGCGGTAGCACAACGGGCGCACCCGCAAAAGCGGCAGCCAAAGCAGAAAGAGTAAAGGCACCTGCGGCTGCAAAGTCAATATTTGGAGTAAAAGCACTGAAGAAGTAAGCACTTCGACAGACATAACGGGGACACTCCCCTAACAAAAAGAGGCTGCCTGACAATGCAAAGTTGTTAGGCAGCCTTCTTTTATATCCTTTATTCTCGTGAGCGGAGCGAGCAGGAAACAAATACAATGCACAATGCACAATGCGCATGCATAATTAATCGGCACGGAGCCAAGTTTGGCTGCGACCGAGGACACCGAGTTTGTCGATACTGCCACGGAGAACCAATCTGCCCTTATCAAGATAAATCTTACCGTAGTAGAACTTGCCGCTCTCGGGGTCTAATACCTTACCGCCGCGCAACTCCCCTTTCTCTTCGTGCATGCCGCGGATGATTAGCAGCCCCTCCAACGGCTTGCCTTTATCCGCCCCTGTACATTCCTCGCAGACCAAGTCGGCAGAACCGACTAGCATACGGGCAATCTTACCATAGTACAGTCCATCGGTGGCTTTGAAGATATGAATGACGGAATAGTTCTCACCCGTCTTGTCGTCCACGGTCTTCCAATCACCGACAATCTGCTCGACCTGTGCGAACGAGGCAACAGTAGTCAACATAAGTGCTGCGAACAGCGAAAGGGATTTCTTCTTCATAAGGGATAGTATGTAGTTAATCTAGTAGAGGCTAGTTGTTCTAGTTGGAACTAGTTGTTCTAGATATTCTAGTGCAAGGGAAAGACTACAAATTTTGCGCCAAAGCGTGGAGGGGGAGATAATAGAGGTAGCAGCGATAGCAAATGCAGCAAATATGGTAAATAAAGCGGGAGGGCTTGGCAATCTCGTTTTTTTGTAGTAACTTTGCAGCGCAAAGAATAGAACACAATGAAAATCGTTTTTGCTACCAATAATGCGCACAAACTGCAAGAAGTGCGGGCTATAGTGCCTGCCGATGTGCAGGTAATCAGTCTTCACGAGGTGGGCTTCGACCAAGACATCGAGGAAACAGGAACTACCCTCGAAGAGAACTCACGCCTCAAAGCCGACACTGTCTATCAATACTTGCGTACCACGGGGTGTTTACAGGGAATAGACGCCGTAATAGCCGACGACACGGGATTGGAAATCCACGCCCTGCACGGGCAGCCCGGTGTCTATACCGCCCGTTGGGCAGGCGAGCCTGTGGATGCGGCGGCAAACAGACAAAAAGCACTCCGAGAACTGGCGGGCAATACCGACCGCGCGGCGCAGTTTCGCACCGTTGTAACCCTGATACGCACCGACAAAGGGACTGTCGAGCAGGTGGACGGCATAGTGTGTGGTACGATCGCCACCGAAGAACGGGGCGAAGGGGGCTTCGGCTACGACTCGCTCTTTATCCCCGAAGGCTACGACAAGACCTTCGCCGAACTGCCCGCCGAGACCAAGAACGGTATCAGCCACCGAGCGCGTGCTATCCATGCCCTCTGTGCGCTGTTATAGACAATCCTCCCTCTATCCGCTATAGACTTCTCTCTCTCCAATGCGGAGGGACACATCTCGTCCTCCCGATTTACACCGAACGATGTACTAACTCCGGCATAATGCTCGTACGAGGGCATTATACTCCGAACCCGATGAAAATGAAACGACTCTATACACTCCTGCTCGGCGTGGGCATTGCCCTGAATCAACTCTTTGCCGTTGCCACCGAGCCGCAATGGAAGACCCTATTTGCTTACAACGAAGTAACCACCATCGCCGTATCGCCCCAACAGGTGTATGCGGTTTCTGCCGGTTCACTCTTCTCTGTGGACAAACAGACGGAACTCATCACGCTCTACAACTCCTCTTCGGGGCTGAGCGGGACGGACATCTGCGCCCTCTACTACGACGAAGAGAGCGATGTACTCATTATCGGCTACACGGACGGCAAGATAGATGTGCTGCACGACGGGCGTATGGAGTATATATCAGGGCTGTACACCAAAGATATTGTTTCGACCAAGACTATCAATAACATCTCGGTGCACGACGGGCGGGCGTATCTCGCCATGGACTTTGGTATCGTCACATTCCACCTGACCAAGCACGAGTTGGTGGATACTTACTACATCGGGGCAAACGCCGCAGAGGTGAAAGTGCAAGATATTGTCTTTCAAGACGATAGTATCTATGCTTTCACGGCAAGCACTATTTACAAAGCCTCGCTACGGGACAACATCGTGGACTATCGCTACTGGACTACGGAATCGCTCGGGCGTATCGAACGCGACACGAACAAGGGCAAACGCTATACGGACGCAAGCGGCGATGTGTGGGTAGCGGGCGGCAGCGAAGGCGTGGTACGCACAATGGTTACGGGCAGCCGACTGACCTACAAGCCGCAGGGGCCGCTGCTCAATACGCCCTACGACATGACCTGCTCGCAAGGCTACCTCTATGTTGTACCCGGCGGGCGTTGGGCAACACAGAATAGCACGCAGGGCTGCGTGATGGTGTACGACGGTACGCAATGGATGAACATCACCCAAGCGTCGATACAGAGCAAAACGGGGAAACGGGCATTGGACTTTATGCACGCCGAACCCGACCCGAACGACCCGCTGCATTTCTTTGTAACCAGTTACGGAACGGGGGTATATGAGTTCCAAGGCACGGAGGTGGTGAAACACTACACTGTGGATAACAGCACGCTCCACTCGGCGGCGGAGAGTGCACCGCAGAGTTATACGCGCACCACGAGCGGGCAGTTTGACAAGGCGGGAGGCTTTTGGCTGCTGAATGCCGGTGTGGATGTGGGGCAGTTGCAACACATTGCCGCCGACGGGACTTGGACGGGCATTACGCTGAACTTCACCAATCGAGGGCAGAGTTGCTCCACTACCGCCGATGTAATACTAGACAACCGCAACCAAAACTACAAATGGATACTACTGCCGCGTGCGACGGGAGGCGTGGTGCTGGTGGACGACAAGGGAACATTGGATGCCGCAGACGACCGTGTGGTGTATCGTGGTGCGCTGCTCGAGGCGAACGGGACGGAAACAGACCTCACTGCCCTGCAACTCTACAAGATGCGGCAGGATGCCGAAGGGAACATCTGGGTAGGGAGCAACTCGGGTATCTTTATTATTCCAGAGAAGGAGGACTTCTTTACCTCTGCGCTCTGCGAGCGGATAGACATCACCGAAGACAACGGCGAGACACCGTTCCTAACAAGCAGCGTCTATGGCATTGAGTTCGACAACGACGGGCGGGCATGGATAGGTACGACCACACTGGGACTGTATGTGCTGTCCGCCGACCGCAAATCGATAGTGGCGCACTTTACTACCGACAACAGCCTGATGCCGAGCAACTATGTGATGTCGCTGGCGTGGGACAAGGTGGGGCGGACGATGTATATCGGCACGAGCAAAGGTATTGTGTCCTGCTCTGACCTCTCGACGGCGTTGGATAACAACACCTCGTCGGACAGCGAAGACGAGGTGGACTACGGGACGATGCAGCAATGGCGGCTGCACTATTCGTACACGGATATGCAGAAAGTGGTGCTAACCCCGACCGAAGTCTATGGTCTTGCCAACGGGACGCTCTTTGCCCTAAACAAACAAGACGAGACACTGACCTACTACAACAAGTCCACAGGGCTGAACGGCGCGGTGGTGGCAGATATTGCCTACGACGCGACAACGGGGCAAGTAGTGGTCGGCTATACGGACGGGCGTATAGACTTGATTGCGGCGGACGGGACGGTGAAAGCCATGCCCGACCTCTATCAAAAAGCCTCGTCGATGCAAGTCTCGATAAACAGTGTGTTGGCAGGCAGCGACCGCGTCTATCTCGCCATGCCGTTCGGCATTGTGTCTGTCAATCCCCGCAAGGCGGAGGTGATGGATACCTACTACATAGGCGACAGTGCGCAAGATGTGAATGTGCTGCGGGTGGCGGAACTGGGTGATACGCTCTATGCCGTATCGGCGACGACACTCTACTACGCCTCGAAGAACGACAACCTGCTCGACTATGCCTATTGGAAGCAGGCGGCGTTGCCCTCTGCCAAAGCCTCGGTGGAGAACCTGCTCGTGGCACACGGGCGACCGTACCTGATGCAAGGCACGCAACTCTACGAACGCAAAGACAATGCGTGGCACGCCGTGGCGGGTGCTGACTCGCTACGCTGGGTGTCGGGCGACAAGACACACTTGTTTGTCTATCGCTGGGGACCGGGTGTGCTGTCGATAGACGAGAACGACTCGCTGTCGGTGGTGGGCGGCTACTGGGTGAACGATGTGGTGTACGACCCAAGCACGAATGTGCACTGGATGGCAGCCCCCGAGCGGGGTATCACCCGCTTGACGGCGCAGGGTAGGGAGTTCTTTATCCCAAACGGTCCCGTATCGAACTACGGCTATCGACTGCGCTATGCGGCGGGGCATATCTATGTGGCAGGCGGTACACGCTGGGCATCCCAATCGAGCCGAGACGGCAGTTTCAGTATCTACGACGGCAGCCAATGGACGAATTTCTCCTCCTCGACGATACGCACCCAAGCAGGGATGTCGCTTCGCCCGCTGGATATTGTGTCGATAGGGGCAGACCCCAACGATGCAGGGCATTTCTTCGCCTGCTGCTACGGCATGGGGGTAATAGAGTTCCGCAACTACAAAGGCTACAAGCAATACACGGTGGAGAACAGTACATTGCGTTCCGCCGCAGCAGACAATCCCACCTACTACACGCGTACCGAGGGTGCCATGGTGGACGACGAGGGAAATCTATGGGTACTGAACACAGGCGACAATTCGCATCCCGTGAACATCATGACATCGGCGGGGCAGTGGTACGGTCTGGATATGTACGCCGGTCGTGAGGCAGTGCATTTCACTACTCCGTGGGAGATAACGGTGGATAACCGCAATACGAACTACAAATGGATGATAGACCAACGCGCTTCGCAGGGCGTAGTGCTGCTGGACGACGGCGGTACGCCGCTCTCGGCAAGCGATGACCGCGTGGTGAAGCGCAACACCTTCATTGACGTGGACAGTATACAATTGACTCCCGCTGTCCTCTACTGCTTGGCGCAAGACTTGGACGGGGATATATGGCTCGGCACACCGTCGGGTATTATCGTTATCCCCTCATCGGTGGACTTCTTTGCGTCCAACACCTGCAAGCGAATCAAGATTCCCCGCAACGACGGGACGAACCTCGCCGACTACCTGCTCGGTACGGAGCAGGTGAACGCCATTGTGGTGGACGGTGCGAACCGCAAATGGATAGGCACGCAGACCTCGGGTATCTACCTGATGTCCGCCGACGGGCTGACTACGCTGGCGCACTTCACGACGGACAACTCCGTACTGCCCTCGAACACCATCCTCTCGATTGCCATTCATGCGCAGACGGGCGAGGTGTTTGCCGGTACGGCGAGCGGTATTGCCTCCTACAAGAGCGATGCTGCCGACCCGCACGACGACTTGAGCGAGGCGTATGCCTACCCGAATCCCGTGCGCCCGAACTACCAAGGTATGATTACGATTATGGGCTTGATGGAGAACACAACGGTGAACATCATTGATGCGGGCGGTAATCTGGTCTGCAAGACAATAAGCAACGGCGGTATTGCCGTATGGGACGGACGGAACTTCCGT
>CAVFIY010000121.1:0-6102 GCA_963622435.1 Bacteroides uniformis
GCAAAGCACAAAGCCCGACATCTGAAACACAAAATACCCATTCGGCATTCATCGAAAAGATAGTAAATAGAAACAATAATATAAACTACTAAAAATAGAAAGCGTATGGCATTTGAAGCAAACGGCATTTTCCTAACCGATGAACAAAAAGACCTGCCACGGGGAAAGGATTACACACTAGGCGATAGCGTAAGTCTATTGTACTGCACGGGTGGCACGATGACTGTGCTATTCAACGACAAGAAATACACCGTACTGCCGGAACATATCTGTTGCGTATTGCCAAACACCTACTGCGGCGGCAACTCCTACTCAGATGATTTCCGCTTTCTTATGCTGCGTATCCGTGCCGACCTCTATCAACAGATAATGCTTGATAACCTGCACATTGAGCCCCACTGGTGGGAGAAGCAACAGATAATGGAGGCGAACCCGTGCATTCATCTAGACCCGTACTATCGGGATTTAGTGCGCACTTATCACCACCTTTTGGAACTATGCTTGCGGGACGAGAACACAAACACCTATCGCCAAACGATATTGCAAAATACCGTGCAATGCGTGATTATGGAAATACTGAATTTCATTGATACGGCTGTGAACTTTTCGGACACCAACGGGACGCAAAGCGTTGTAAGACAAACAGATTATGCCTTTCGCCGCTTCCTCAACCTACTACAACAAAACCCTTACGAACGCGAAGTGCAATGGTTTGCCCAACAAATGGACATCACACCCAAATACCTCTCGGAGATATGCAAATACCGTACGGGACTGACCGCCTCCGAATGGATTACCAAAGCAACACTCACCAACATAAAACAAAAACTACTCCATACGCCCAACGGGATTAAGGAAATAGCATACGAAATGCACTTCCCCAATAGCAGCTTCTTCTGCCAATATGTACGCAAACATACCGGCAAAAGCCCTATGCAAATACGGCATACACACTCGATGGGGGACGACAAAGTGCAATAATATATGCCAATTATTTGACACTATGCCCCCGCTTGCGGGGGCAATGCCCGCGACTAACGCCTGACAAGACATCTTGTCAGGCGTTTTTTTGTGCGATTTTGTCGGGAGCGAATGCACATTTTACAGCATAGTGTGTACTTTTTACGGAACAGTATGCACTTTTCTACGGCACAACAACAGGGTTGTCTTATAGGTATGCTTCGGTTATGTTATACTTATGTTATACTTATGTTATACTTATCTTATACTTAAGACGGCATTAAGACCCCCCCCAGCCCCCTCCTTCAAAGGAGGGGAGGACAGTTGGACGAATTGGGAAGAATGGGGTGAATTGGACTAATAGGTCGAATGGGACTAATTGGGCTAATTGGACTAATTGGACTAATTGGACTAATTGGACTAATGGGGCTAATAGGACTAATTGGACGAATTGGGCTAATTGGACTAATAAGACTAATAAGACTAATTGGACTTATAGGACTAATTGGACTTATAGGACTAATTGGACTTATAGGACTAAGGCTTAACAAAACGAGAAAAGGGAGAGGGGTTGCATAAGTCAAGAAAAATATGTACCTTTGCAGCGAAAACGATGCATAATGCACAATGCACAATGCATAATGAAACAATACAACATGGAGAATAAGGAAGAGGACATGATAGTGTATGACCATGTGACGCACTATTACGGCAAACGCCTCATATACAAAGACTTGAGTTTCAGCGTGCCACGGGGACGCATACTCGGGCTGCTCGGCAAAAACGGCACGGGCAAGACGACCACCATCAACATCCTGAGCGGGTTCATACGCCCGCAGTCGGGCAGTTGCAGGCTGCTCGGGTACGACACACGCACCATGCCTGCCGCCGTTCGGCAGCGTATAGGGCTGCTCCTCGAGGGGCATGTGCAGTACCCTTTCATGACCATCGAACAGATAGAACGCTTCTACGCCCCTTTCTATCCCCGCTGGAACAAAGAGGCATACTACGAACTGATGCGGCTGCTGCATGTGAAAGATTATCAGCGGCTTAACCAGATGTCGAACGGGCAACGCTCGCAAGTGGCACTCGGCTTACTCATGGCACAAGACCCCGAACTGCTTATCCTCGACGACTTCTCCCTCGGACTCGACCCCGGCTATCGGCGGCTCTTCGTGGAGTACCTGCGCGACTTCTGCAAGTCGAAAGGCAAGACCGTATTCCTCACCTCGCACATCATCCAAGACCTCGAACGCCTCGTGGATGACTGTATCATCATGGACTACGGACGCATACTGCGCCAATGCCCTGTGAGTGAACTGATTACACCCACCTCGACACTCGAAGACACCTTTATTGAATTGACGGGAAAATACTGATTAATTAAGAATTAAGAATTAAGAATTAAGAATTAATAGTTAAGAATTAGGAATTGCATTTTATGCTGCGAAGTATATTTACAAAAGAATGGCTCAAGACACGCATGGCGGTAGTGCTGATTGGCGTAGTGTCGCTTGGGCTGTGTGCGTACCTGCTGCTCACCACGCACCAACTGCTGCTCTCGCACGGCACAATGCCCGTTTGGGACACCCTGCTCAGTCGTGATACGCTGCTGCTCGAATGGCTCGAGTTCGTGCCACTCGTGGCGGGGATACTGCTCGGCTGCAGTCAGATGTTGCCCGAGACGATACAGAAACGCATCAAACTGACGCTCCACCTGCCCGTGGAGAATTGGAAAGCGATAGGGGCAATGGAACTCTACGGGGTAGTCGTTATGGCGGGGCTGGCGGTGGTGAACCTCGCCCTCTGCTACGGCGTGATGGCAGTGTGGCTGCCGCGGGAAATGCTGCGACACATCTTCCTCACAGTAGCGGTGTGGTACCTCGCAGGCATACAAGCGTATCTGTTCACGGTATGGATAGTACTCGAGCCGACATGGAAAATGCGCATAGCCGAACTGCTCTTCGCAGGCGTGTGCCTCCGCATGTTCTTCGTCAGCACCATGCCCGAGACCTACAACGCATTCCTCCCTCTGCTCGGGGCGTTCACGCTCCTCTTCTGCGGGCTGCCCATGCTCAGCATCGAACGCTTCAAAGAAGGGAAAGGGATGTAACACAACGAGGTGCTTCCGTGAATGGACGGCTATTTCCCAGGCAGGAACGACGACCTTTATGAATAATTAGCGACAATACGGCGATAGCCGTCCATCGAAAAAAAACAAAACACTCCAAATACTCGAAAAATTAAATCAAATATAGACAAATATACGAGGAAATAGAGGGAACGGACGGCTGCGCCGTATGGACATAAATTATCATAAAAAGCATAGTATGGTCAAACGGTTTGTTCCAAACCGTCGCGGGTGGGGACACCCACGCCCCCAGGCGGCGGATGTGCTGCTCTCACACACGCCTACGGGTGGAGCAACTAGTTGGGTCTAGTTTATCTAGTTGAACTAGTTAGGCATAGAGGAGAAGGCACAGTATGGTCAAACGGTTTGTTCCAAACCGTCGCGGGTGGGGACACCCACGCCCCCAGGCAGACCCCAAACACTCCAAATACTCGAAAAATTAAATCAAATATAAACAAATAGACGAGGGAATGGGGGAACGGACACGCCAATTACACATTACAAATTACACATTACACATTATCATGAAATTATATAAGTATATAATAGGAGCGGTGGCAGTGGTGCTGGCGATGTGGGTGCTGCCGTGGCTGTACTCGCTGCTGCTGCCCACAGTGAGCAACGAAGGTTTTGTGTACTACTGCCCCTACACCAACGATTTTATTCTGCGCAACGCCGACGGGTTCTGCGACTGCAAAGGGCAGTGCTACACCAACGCCGAGGCGGATTCGCTGCTGCCGTACTTCTTCTACCGCCAACTCGCGGCAGACAAACGCTTGCCCGACACGCTGTTCGGCATGGCGGCTGACCCCAAAGTGCTGCGGCGCGAGTCGTTCACTTTCAAGACAAGCCCCGCACAGATAAACAAACCCCGCACTCCGCTATACGAACTGCTTGACGCCGAGTCGGGGCGGGTGGACTTGCAACTGCCGAACGATGTCTTTCGGCTGACAGACAACGGGTTAGAGTTCATCACGGCGGCGACGAACAGCATAGACAAAGAGAAATCGAAGATGTTCAACTCGGTGCTGCGGGCGCACGGGTGCGTGTTCCCCATTCGCCTGATTGCAGGCAACCCCTCGACACGAAAAGCGTACGACAACGGGTATCTGCTCGCCGACAGCCAAGGGCAAGTATTCAACCTGCGGATGAAGAAAGGCAGCCCTGCGGTGCGGGACATCGTGCTGCCCGACAGCATAAAAGCCCAGAACCTGTTCGTCACCGAATTCGACAACATGCGGCAACTAGGATTCCTCGTCTCGACCGATAACCTACTCTACTCCATCGATGCTAAGACGCTGACGCTCAACCGCATAGACATACCCGAATACAACCCGCAAGAGATGCCTATCCTCATCATGGGCAACCCGCACGACTGGACGATACGCCTCCTCACGGCGCACGACACACGCTACTACGCCGTGTCTGCCACCGACTATTCGCTGCTCGCCGAGCGTATCATCCCAGACCCTGCACCGACACGGGCGGAGAAAGTCTATCATCGCCTCTTCCCGCTGCGGTTATCGCTCCGCACCTGGCAAACACCCACCATATTCCCGAGATGGAATGTGGATTGACATCCTTGGACGGACGGCTACGCCGTGGTGACAGGGATTGACATAAAAGGCAGGAAATAGGCACTCCAAATACATTGGGAACGAGAGGCTTTTAGACGGACGGCTACGCCGTATGGAGTGGTGTGTCGCCACAGACAACCGGCGGGGAGGCACTCCAAATACACGAAAAATTAAGTCAAATATAAACAAATAGACAGGGGAATGGGCGAACGGACGGCTGCGCCGTATGGACATACATTATCATGAAAGGCAAAGCATAGTCAAACGGCTCTGACGAGCCGTCGCGGGTGAGGACACCCACGCCCCCAGGTGGAACGGTAAGCGCACAGTCTAACTTCTAACAGCCGTAAGGCGGTCTAACAGTCCACAGGACGGTCTAACAGCGCAGCGGTCTAACTTCTAACAGCGCAGCGGTCTAACTTCCAACAGCGCAGCGGTCTAACTTCCAACAGCGCAGCGGTCTAACAGCCGTAAGGCGGTCTAACAGCGAACGCAGTGAGCGGTCTTTTGCTATATACAGATGACAAAATCACGAAAAACATGCTATAAAACATATTTTCTTACCAAATTATTTGGTCATATCAAAAATATGCAGTACTTTTGCACCGTGTTTTTCATGGTATTAGATTTAAGGTTAAGTAAAAGATTGGGTTGTCGGGAGACAATCCACTTTTTTTATATACCCAAGAACAGGAAAATCAATGTGTAAATGGGTAAACGACACAACTGAAAGAGAGCGTACAAATTACGGGAATGTGTAATTCAAGTACAGCACGCCATTTACAAACTTACAAATTAACTCATTGCGCTTAGGCGGTCTTCCATTGCCAGCATCTCATCGCGGAGGCGGGCGGCATTGTCAAAATCGAGTTCTTTGGCTGCCGCGAGCATCGCACGACGCTTCTGCTCAATGGCTTTCTGCAACGCCTTACCATCCATCTTCTGCCAATCCGCCGTCTTCCACGATGTGCGGATAGCCTGTTCCACCTTGCGTTTCTCCTCCTCAGCGTCCTTATAGAGCGAAGCCAACGCCGAAGTATTAATCTCTTTCCGTATGGCGGTAGGCGTGATATGGTGCGCCTCGTTATACGCCATCTGAATAGAACGGCGGCGGTTGGTCTCGTCGATAGTCGCCTGCATCGCCGCTGTGATAGAATCCCCATACATAATGACATGCCCATTGACATGACGCGCCGCACGCCCTGCCGTCTGCGTCAGGCTGCGCTTATCACGCAGAAAGCCCTGCTTATCGGCATCAAGGATAGCAACGAGGCTTACCTCGGGCAAATCCAACCCCTCGCGCAGGAGGTTCACGCCCACCAGCACATCGTACAGCCCCTTCCGCAAGTCCTCCATTATCTTCACCCGCTCAATAGTATCAATATCGGAATGGATATAGGCGGAGCGCACCCCGTAGCGGCGCAAGTACTCGTC
>CAVFIY010000122.1:0-6089 GCA_963622435.1 Bacteroides uniformis
AGGCGATTTGGCACCGCATGATGGATAAGCGGGATATTTTCAAGACGGAGAGCCTTGTGCTGACCTCCTATCTGAACGACGGTCCCTTCACCGCCGAGGTGTCGCAGGAGGCACCGGGGCGGTTGGGTACCTGGATAGGCTGGCGCATTGCCAGCAGTTATGCCGAACATAATCAGTCTGTTACGCTCCAGGAACTCATGGCGGAGCCGGACGCGCAGAAGATATTAGAGAATAGTTTTTACAGACCATAGATATGAATAGAGAGGATTTTCCCATCCTTCACGAACAGGTGTATAATCGTCCGCTGGTGTATCTCGACAACGCCGCCACGAGCCAAAAGCCGCAGGTGGTGCTGGATGCACTCATGGAGGCGTACACCCACTGGAACGCCAATATCCATCGCGGTGTACACCACCTCAGTCAGGTCGCCACGCAGCACCACGAGGAGGCGCGTCAGGCGGTGGCGGACTTCTTGGGGGCGAAATCCGCCAAGGAGATTGTCTTCACCAAAGGCACGACGGATGCGATTAATATGTTGGCTTTCAGTTTCGGCGAGGCGTGCGTACACGAGGGCGATGAGATTGTGGTGAGTCAACTGGAACACCACTCGAATATCGTGCCGTGGCAGATGCTCTGTGAGCGCAAAAAAGCGAAGTTGCGTGTCATCCCCTTGCGGGCGGATTTATCGTTGGATTCGGAACAATTCGGCACTATGTTGACCGAGCGAACCCGACTGGTGTCGGTGGCGCAGGTGAGCAATGTGCTGGGTATTGTGAACCCCGTGGCGGAGATAGTGCGTATGGCGCATGCGCGGGGCATACCCGTCTGCATCGACGGCGCACAGTCGGCACCGCATCTGCCTGTGAATGTGCAGGATATGGGGTGTGATTTCTTTGTCTGCTCGGCGCACAAGATGTACGGCCCTACGGGGTTGGGCGTGCTGTACGGCAGGGAGGATTGGCTCGACCGTCTTCCGCCTGCCGAGGGCGGCGGCGAGATGATAGAGCATGTCCGTTTCGAGCATACGACCTACAATGTCCTTCCCTATAAATTCGAGGCAGGAACGCCCGATTTCATCGGCAGTTACGCCTTTGCCGTCGCGCTCAGATACATGACGCAAATCGGTATGGATGTCATCTCTGCCCACGAGCGGGAACTGACCCGCTATGCGGAAGAGCGGTTGCGTCAACTCTCGGGCGTGTATGTCTATGCCGAGGGGCCGGAGAAAGCGGGCGTGGTGTCGTTCAATGTCTATAACGGGGACAAGTTGGTGCATCCGTTTGATGTCGGCACATTGCTTGACAGACAGGGCATTGCGGTGCGTACGGGGCATCATTGTGCTGAGCCGCTAGTGGACTATCTGGGTATTCCGGGTACGGTGCGGGCTTCCTTCGGGCTGTACAACGATAAGGAGGATGTTGACCGCATGATTGCGGCGCTCCAAAAGGCTATTGCGATGTTGTGTTGAGGCGATTTGTCATATTCGCAGTCGGCATTTTCTGCTTCGTTTTCCCGTTGAAATCGGAAGAAATCGGCAGAGAGATTTGCATTATCTCGTACAATGTAGAGAATCTTTTCCACCCCGAGGTGGACAGCCTCAATCCCGATATGGACTTTACGCCCACGGGGAAAAGAGGCTGGAGTTGGTACCGTTACCGCCAAAAAGTGGCGCATATCACCCAAGTGCTGACCGTCATCGGGCAGTGGACGGGGGCGGATTTTGTGGGGCTGTGCGAGGTGGAGAGCCGTGCGTGTTTGGACGATGTGTGCCGTGCCATGAGCCGTTGGGACTATCAGGCGGTGCATTTCGACAGCCCCGACAGTCGGGGCATTGATGTGGCACTCCTCTATCAGCCTCGGTGGCGTATCCTGAAAGCGCAGCCCTTGCGGGTCGATTTAGCCAAGGAAACGACACGGGATATACTCTTTGTGCAGGCGGTCGATACCGTTGAAAGCGCAGATACTTTGTCCCTTTTTGTCTGCCATTTGCCCTCGCAGTGGGGCGGGGCAGCGGCGACGGCGTGGAAGCGCGAGCGGGCGTTGGCAGTCTTGCAAAATGCGTTGGATTCGGTGTTTTTCGCCTCTCCCGATGCGCAGATTGTCGTTATGGGCGATATGAATTCTGCACCGCAGGAGAACCTTCGCGGGCTGCACAACTTGATGCTGCCGTTGGTCGGGAAGCCGCCTTACGGGACGGAGAAGTACCACGGCGTGTGGTCGTATCTCGACCAGTTTTATGTGTCTGACACCCTGCGATTTCGGTCGAATCCAACGGTATTTGCGCCCGATTGGCTGCTCGAAGACGACCCGAAATACTTGGGCAATAAACCCAAACGCACCTATGTGGGCTATCGGTACCGAAACGGCTATTCCGACCATTTGCCCGTTGTCTTGCGCATTTTGCGCACTCCGCTTGACAGATAGCAGACTCGATTTGCATATCCCTGAAAAAAGCGGTACTTTTGCGCGGTTTTTGAGGGGAATAGATTGTCCGAAAAAGACCGCAACATACACAAGAATACTAAACAACATTATATTATGAGTAAAGCATTATTGATGATTTTGGACGGCTGGGGAATAGGAGACCATTCCAAAGCCGATGTAATCGCCTGCACACCCACTCCCCACTGGGACGCGTTGCTGAAGAAATATCCGCACAGCCAACTCCAAGCGAGTGGAGAGAATGTCGGTCTGCCCGACGGGCAGATGGGCAACTCCGAGGTGGGGCACCTCAATATCGGCGCAGGTCGTGTCGTTTATCAGGATTTGGTGAAGATTAACCGTGCCTGCAAGGACGGCTCTATCCGCCAAAACCCCGAGATAATCAGTGCCTACGAGACGGCGAAGAAGAGCGGTAAGAACTTGCATATCATGGGTTTAACCTCCACGGGCGGTGTCCACTCTTCGTTCGACCACCTTTTCTACTTGACCGAGATTGCCAAGGAGTACGGGCTGGAGGGGCATACTTTCGTCCACTGTTTTATGGACGGGCGTGATACCGACCCGAAGTCCGGTCTGGGCTTTATCGACCAACTCGAGGCGCATTTGAAAGACACCTGCGGCGAGATTGCCTCTATTCAAGGGCGTTTCTATGTCATGGATCGAGACAAGCGTTGGGAGCGTGTTAAGGTGGCGTACGACTGCCTTGTGAACGGCATCGGCGAAGCGAGCGAAGACATGCATGCGGCGGTGGAGCAGTCCTATGCCGAGGGCGTTACGGACGAGTTCATTAAGCCGATTGTGCATACCCGCAACGGGCAGCCTCTTGCCACTATCAGCGAGGGCGATGTGGTTATTTTCTTCAACTACCGCAACGACCGCGCCAAGGAGATTACCATTGCCCTTACCCAGCAGGATATGCCGGAGCAAGGGATGCATACCATTCCCAATCTGCACTACTATTGCATGACGCCTTACGACTCGTCGTTCAAGGGCTTGCATGTACTCTTTCCTAAAGAGAATGTGCAGAATACGCTGGGTGAGATCGTATCGAATGCGGGGCTAAAGCAACTGCGTATTGCCGAGACGGAGAAGTTTGCGCATGTCACATTCTTCTTCAACGGCGGGCGTGAATCGGAGTATCCCGGTGAGGAGCGTATCCTTATCCCGAGTCCGAAAGTGGCTACCTACGACCTCAAGCCGGAGATGTCTGCGCCGGAGGTGACAACAGCCCTCTGCCAGGCGTTGGATACACAGAAATACGACTATATTACCCTCAATTTTGCCAACGGTGATATGGTGGGGCATACGGGAGTCTATGAGGCAGTGCAGAAAGCCGTTGCTACCATCGATACTTGTGTGGATAAGGTCGTTACGACGGCGTTGAAGAACGATTATGATATCATCATCATCGCCGACCATGGTAACTGCGACCACGAACTCAATGCGGACGGTACGCCCAATACGGCGCACAGCCTCAATCCGGTGCCGTTTGTCTATGTCAGCAATCACCATACGACGGCGCATGTATCCAACGGTATTCTCGCCGATGTAGCACCTTCTATCTGCCACATCCTCGGCCTGCAACAGCCCAAGGAGATGACAGGTCATAACCTGATTGAGGACTAATCGCCGGCAAAGGTACAGCCTTTTTCGCCTCGTTGTTGGTCATCTTTTCCCAATTCGTGCAAAAAAGGCAGAATTACACAAGAAAAAGGGTGGAACTTCAATAGTACCCCTTAATTAATAAGAAAAAATGCACTTGAACGCCCAATAGCGTATCAAGTGCATTTTCCTAAAAAGGTATTTTTATTAGGAGAGGACTATATTATAATACAGCGCAGCCATCCCTCAACAGAGTCCATTTCCACTTGGCATGTTAATTGTTAATTTTTAATTACTACTGTTGCGATAATTTTGATGATACAAACTATGTAACCTCACACAAAGCAGCGCATCCAGCAGCCTGGGGGCGTGGGTGTCCCCACCCGCGGCGGTTTGGAACAAACCGTTTGACTATACTCTGCCGAGTTCACAACGCCAACCGTAAAAGTTTCCTGTTTGTTCCGTCCCCTCAACAATAATTTCAAATCGAGAAATCGAAGAATGCTTATAAGAGCATAAATATCAGTTACTTACAACCACACTATGGCGATTTATCGCAACACTAGTAATTTTTAATTGTTAATTGGCCTCTCCCTGTTCTTTCCCTGATGTTACCCTGTTGTTAGTTAGACAAAACGGTACTGTGTTTGGCGGGAGAAAGTCTGCCCGGGGCGAAGAACGGTCGAAGGGAAAGCCGTTTGGTTCACAGCGTCGGGGAACTCTTCTGCTTCGAGGCAGATAGCGGTCTGTACATCGTACATCTTGCCCGACTTTCCTGTGTGCTGTTCCACATAATTGCCCGTATAGACTTGCATGCACGGGCAGTTGGTCCAGACCTCCATCGTCAGTCCACCGCCTTGAACCACAGCGGCTTTCTGTGGGGCAGCGGCGTGTGCCATCGAGGATTTTTGCCACCCTGCCAACGCCCAACCGTTGTCTATGCCGCGCCCGGAGGCGAAGAACGGGTCGTCAATGCGGTCAGCAATGCGTACGGGCGTGCGGAAATCCATCGGTGTACCTTCGACGGACTTCACTTCTCCCGTCGGGGCAGTCTGGTCGTCGTAGGGCAGATATTCGTCGGCCAGTACTTGCAGCGTATGGTCGTGTATTGTGCCGTTCCCCTCGCCCTTGAGGTTGAAATAGGCGTGGTTGGTCAGGTTCAGCACGGTCGGCTTGTCCGTCGTCGCCCGATAGTCGATGGAGAGGGCGCGGTCGCGTGTCAGTGAGTAGGTTACATACACATCGAGTGTGCCGGGGTAGCCCTCTTCACCGTCTTTGGAACGGTAGTGCAGACAGATACTGTGCACACTCTGCTCCACCACCTCCCACATCTTGTCATTAAACCCGCTTAAACCGCCGTGTAATGAGTTTTCTCCACTGTTGCGGGGTAAATTATATGTCGTGCCGTCAATAGTGAATTGTGCGTGCGAAATACGCCCTGCGCACCGCCCGTTGATGCCGTTGAAATACACCTCTTGCGTGAGCCATTCGTCGAGTGTGGAGAAGCCCAGTACAATATCTCTTTTCTCGCCCGTGGGCATGTCGATGTCCCAACTGACGATTTTTGCTCCGTAGTTGGTCACTTGCATTTGCATCCCGCACCCGTAGAGGGTGTATAGGCGGACAGGCACCCCGCCAATAGTCTTGTTGAAACTTTCTTTGTTTACCATGGTATTATAATTAGGTATAAGGTTATTCAGTTGATAATCAAGTTGTTTTCCTGATAGTAGGATATTCCCTTAACAATAAGGTTGCCTTCTAAAAAAGGAAGCCACTTTCTTAAAAGAAAGCCTATCCCCTTCCATAATAAAATGCACAATAATTGTGCCATTGTCAGCAGCCCGGGGGCGTGGGTGTCCCCACCCGCGTGAGCCGCAAGGCTCAATTGCCCCCACTACGCCATTGTGCATTATGCATTCAGCATTGTGCATTAAATTAGGAGGACAGCCTGACTTTCGCCAAACTGTCCTCCTAACTATATCATCCTCAGCGGATTAGAGTTGCGGGCCTGCAGCCACCAGTGCTTTGCCGGCCTCGTTGGTCTC
>CAVFIY010000123.1:0-6083 GCA_963622435.1 Bacteroides uniformis
ATGACTATTAGAAGGATATATACCCTTTTACAGACTGCAAAATGACTATTAGGTCTCAAAAACGAATGGAGATAGAACAGATAGCCATTGCGAAGAATGACTTCACCGACAAGTTCGGCATACCGCGCCAGGCGTGGCAGACAACGCATATTGAGACGCGGATTGTGTTTCTCCCGCCGTACCGTGTGCGGGAGGCATTGCGAGGCATAGAGGACTACTCATACCTCTGGCTGATATGGGGATTTCACGCCAACGAGGAGGCGGACAAAGAGAAAGCCGCTGCGTTTGCACCTACCGTGCGCCCGCCCCGCTTGGGCGGGAATAAGCGTATGGGAGTCTTCGCCACTCGCTCCCCTTTCCGTCCGAACGGACTGGGATTGAGCAGCGTACGCCTGTTGCGAGTGGAAGAAAACGCCGAGGAGGGATGTGTGCTTGTGGTCGCGGGGGCAGACCTAATGAACGGTACTCCGATATATGACATTAAGCCCTACCTCTCCTATGCCGATGCGCACACGGATGCCCGCAACGGGTTCGGTGAGGCGACGAAGGACTATCGCCTGCAGGTGGAAGTACCCCCTACTCTCCTCCACGCCGCCCAAGCGGCAGGGTATAATATCGAAGGGCTGTGCGAGGTGCTGGCGCAAGACCCCCGCCCCGCTTACCAACACGACCCCAACCGCCTTTACCACCTCGACTTCGCCCACCGCACCGTCACTTTCCGTGTAGAGGAAGAAGAAATAGTAGACGATAATAATGTAGAAGACTCCGCAGCACATCCCCACGGTATAATAAAGATACTATCTCTGTCCGAAATAGAATAGCGAAGTCCCCTAATCCCTATTAACGCGTTGGCGTTTAGCGTTCGGCACGCATAGGATTGTGGAGGAAATCCTCGTAGGTGAGGCGAATTCCCTCCTCGAGTTCCGTATGGTATGTCCAGCCGAGAGCAGTTGCTTTCGACACATCGAGCAGTTTGCGAGGTGTGCCGTTCGGACGAGTAGTGTCCCATTCAATGCGTCCCGTGTAACCGACCACCTTCGCCACCAACTCCGTCAGGGCTTTGATAGTCAATTCTTTACCCGTTCCTGCATTGACGGTCTCGTTGCCCGAATAGTGATTCATCAAGAACACGCACAGGTTTGCCAAGTCATCCACATAGAGGAACTCCCGCAGCGGAGAGCCGTCGCCCCAGCAAGTAACACACTGCGCCCCACTCTCCTTCGCCTCGTGGAAACGGCGTATCAGCGCAGGCAGCACATGGGAGTGCTCGGGGTGATAGTTGTCGTTCGGACCGTAGAGGTTGGTCGGCATAACGGAGATGTAGTCCGTACCGTACTGACGATTGAGGAACTCGCAGTATTTAAGCCCCGAAATCTTTGCCAAGGCATACGCCTCGTTGGTCTTTTCGAGCGCCCCCGTGAGCAGACAATCCTCCTTCATCGGCTGTGGAGCCAAACGCGGATAAATGCAACTCGAGCCGAGGAACTCCAACTTCTTGCAGCCGTTCTGCCAAGCAGCGTGAATCACATTCATCTCGAGAATCATATTGGCGTACATAAAGTCGGCGAGCGCACTCTCGTTGGCCACTATCCCGCCTACCTTTGCTGCTGCAAGAAACACATACTCAGGCTTTTCTGTTTTGAAGAACGCCTCGACTGCATCCTGTCGGCAGAGGTCTAACTCCTTGTGCGTACGAGTAATAATGTTCGTGTAGCCCTGCCGCTGCAGTTCCCGCACGATGGCGCTGCCCACCATTCCGCGGTGTCCCGCCACATAGATTTTACTATTCTTTTCCATACTCAGTTGTTATATAGTTATGCATTTCAATAAATAACCAATCATTCGCAATTCCTAATTTCTAATTCCTAATTCCTAATTCCTAATTAGAATGTATCCTTCTTGGTCGTACGCCCGATGGTAACGATGGAGCAATCGGAATAGCGGCAACAACGACGGGTCTTCAGGCGTGTAGGAACGAAAATGCGTCATTTGGTCGTTGTAGCGTTTAACACTACCATTCGCAATGCGTTGCTCAATGTCATCAGGGATAAAAAATGATGCCCTATCGCCCAATACACAACGGAACTCTCGTTCGTAGATATGCATCCCCGCCAAATCGAAATCGCCAAAGTGAATGTAATGATTGGGGATTCGTTCGAGCCAGTGCCGCAAGTCCAACGACTGCGGATAGCGAGCGACAAACAAGACGGGCTTCCCGATAGAAGCAAACAAGTACCGCTGCTGTGCCACTCGGCGAAAGTTCTCCATATTCTCCACTCCCACAACGACCACCTCCTCGCCTATCCTGAAATGCTGCCAATCGGCAATAAAGCACATCGTTCCCACGGGCGGTGCAATCATAATAGGCTGACCGTTCATCCATGCGGCAATCGGTTCGTAACTGTTAACCAAGAACCCCGGGCAGGCACGCACCGGTCGCAGTTTCGAGTTCCCGCTCTGTGCAGCCAGTGCCGCACGCGTTGGTTCGACATCCGTTCTTCCGGCATCTTCCGCCCGCCATTCCTCATGCTGCAACGACAAGTACGCTCGAAGCGCATCGGGTTTCGGTGCGTAAAGCCTACGGTGCGAACCGTTTGCCTGTATTGATAGCAACTGTTCACCGAGCAGTTCGTCCCGCAGCGCAGCCGACAGCGCACTATAAGGCACTGTTTCGCCCCGTAGCAGACCCTCTATCTTGTTTCGAGTGGATACCGAAATCATATCGAGTGGTTAATCTATTCGTGTACACCCTCCGTTGTCTGATGCACGATGCTCAAACAACTTATTTTGGTATAGGCGTTGGCACCTTTTTCCAACAGATAGGTGTATTTGTAGTCGTAGGCATTCTCTGTAGTCGGTGAGCCGTTCACCAAATAGATATTGCGGCTGTTGGCGAACTGCAATATTCCGTGTATATTGTCGGGATGCAATTTTCCTATCTCGTCCATCATGCAGTGCACCACAAAGTCATCTTTCCCATGCGTTGCCCGTTTCTTAAACACATTGATAAGCATGATGTTTATCATTGCTTTCACCAATATGTCCGTGCCGTCCGAACCCACATTGTTGATTCGTTCTACCCATCCCGTATCGTTGTCGTTCTCTCGAACTCGGAACTGCAAGCAGAAAGTGTCACCTATCGAAATCTGCGTGCGACCGGGCTCGTTCTGCAGTTGCCGCATCAGTCGACTCAAATAATCCACTACCTTTTCGTTTACCTCGTTTCGGTCTTCGCCCGAGAACAGATTCACCTCCCCGATAGAGAGTGCATTTTCTTCGGTAAACTGCTTTAGGGATTGCAACAACTGCATCATCTTGTCGTTGGTCTGTTCTGAGCGTAATTCGATGGCGCGGATAACACCGGCAAATCGTTTCTCGGCAAAATCTCGATTTATATCTTGAATGATTTTGTCCACCTCGGCTTTGTATTGCGTCAGGTGTCCGACTTCGCGTGCAATGCGTTGGATGAGTTCTCGGTAGAGCGCATTGGTGCGCACCCGATACTCCTCTATCTTGTTTTGCGCAATGAACTCTTCCAAATTGGTCGCTATGGCTATATAGTCTTCATCTTGCGCAGGTAGAGTGTTGAAACTGAACAAGTTATCGCTGTTGAAATGACTGTTGAACCGATTGACCGCCATCTTGAGCGATTGGAATGTCATTTCTCGAGAGCGGACTGCTCCTTTCAGTTCGCTCAATAGCGTTTGGATATCCTTGTTCGTGGCATTCGTTCGGGTTTCGTATTGCAATGCTTCGGGAACGCCCTTCTCCACCTCTACAAAACGCCTGTACTGCTCCAAGCCGTCTTTGTCGTGCTGTATTCGTTTTTCCAATGTCGCTTCCTCGGTGCGGTAGTCTGCGCTCTGTCGGCGATACCGCTCCTGCTTATCTTGATACGACCGGCTGATGAGCGACAACTTTTCTTCCCATTGCTTCTTATCATTCGTGAACGCACTTTCTTGACTAAACCACTCCTCCTCATCGTTCCGATACGCCACTACAGTCGGATACTCGTTCTTTATTTGCTGCAACCGGGCTTCTATCTGTTGTATCTTTGCCTGCTGTTGCGCAATCATTGTCGTATCTGCGCCCTTGCCCGCCAGTTCGTTGTTGTACTCTCGTTGCAATGCCGAGAGTTGTTCCTGCAATCGTTGTTGCGCCTCCATTCGTTGTTGTTCATGGCTGCTTTTGAGGGCAGTCAGTCGGTCTTCGTATGGCTTGAGTTTGTCCTTTCGTTCTTTCTCAAGGCGTGCTTCCTCTTTTTCCAACCCTACCAGTTTTTGCTTCTTCTCTTCTTTGACGGACAGAATGCGCGTAATCAATGTTTTTACCTCTTCTTCCTTTTCTGCCACACGCTGTGCGATAAGTTCTTTCTCCTGCTGTCCGAGGCGGGTAATCTCACTTTGCTTGATACGCCGTTTTCCGGGCAATGCCTCCAACTCCACGCGTAGAGCCGTCTTCTCCTGACTGAGCGGTGTAAGGTCTTTGGCAAGTTTTGCACGGATTCGCTTATCCTCCGCCGCTTGCGCCTGTTCTATCTCTGTGAGTTGCCGGCGTGCTGCCTCTATTTGCTCGTTCAACTCTTTCTGCTCCCGCCTGTAGTCATTGGGGGAATGGTGGGTCGACTCCACTGCGTTGCAGTCTATCGCCACTCCGTACAAGGACTTACCCTCCACGAGCGTAGGCTGCAGCCCTGTCTGATAGAGAACACTGTCTTCGGCTACCACTTTTCCGATAGTCTGTTCCCAATCTGGTTTGTTATGCGTCAGCCATTCATAGAGCGAGCCGGAGTAGTTGCTCAATTTCTTCTCCACTTCGTGCAGCCGTTCCTGCTTTTGGGCAAGCGCAGCCGTTATCTCACTCTTTTGAAGGTTGAATTTGCTTTGCGCATTCTGTTGTGTCATAGTCGCCTCGGAGCGAAGTCGAGCGATTTCACTATCGAGAGCTGACAGACGCTCTTCGGCACGCTTCTCGCCGAGGGTCATATCCTGCAATTCTTTCTCGCAGGCAGCGATGGCTTCTTGCATCGGATGACTGCATTGAATGCGCGTAATGGTTATCTGCTGCTGCTCTCGCTCGTGGTTCAGCACTTCCAGGCGTTCATCTATCTGCGCTGTTTCTTCATTGTATGCCGCACGCACTTTTTTGACGGCCTTTTCTTTCTCGGCTGTCAACTTTTCCCGCTGCATCTGCAGTTGACTCTGCTCGTTGTTGAAAGTTTCTTGTAGCGTGGTCTCAAAGGCGGCGTGCGCATTCTCCAACGATTGGCGCAACGGCTTGTACTTGTCCTCAATAGAGGCATATTGCTTCACGAGATGGTCGTACACAGCCCGTTCCTGTTCTAAAGTATTCTTCAGTGTCGGTTCTGTTTTCGCCCGCTCCAGTAACTGTTCTATATGCAGTGTCTCGTACTTCTTACGCTTTTCCCGAACCGTATTCAGTTTCCCGACTAACTCGCCGATATGACGGTTGATACGATCTTTTTCCTTGTCAAAATCGCTCTGCAAGTCATGGAGTTGCTGCGTAAGTTTCGCTATCTTCTCTCGGACAAGGCGCAACTGCTCTTCGCCGGCAGGCAACTGTTCTTTGCCCTCTGCCACCGCTGTATTCAGTTGTTTCCATATCTGCACCATCTGATGCTCTATGGCGACCACCTCCCGATACCGCTCTATCAACGCATTCGCCTTGACACGCACGGGAATCTCTCCGCTTTTGTCCTTTTCATACCAACCATGGATATCACTATAGTCGGTTTCGAATTTCTTTATCAGCGAACGGAAGGCTTGCAGGCTAAGCGCCGTTTCTCCATCCGTCATAGAGTGAATAATCGTGTCTTTTACAAAGTCAGCGTCTAATTTGCTATTCAAGAATACATTCTGAATACTGCGGGGAATATTTTGATATTTACTACTTTCCACCAGCGCATACTTGTCGAACTTGTGCGAACGGTCGTGCGTATTGCCGAACAGAATATCCCGATACATCTCATAGCGATCTACAACGGCACTTATATCCACGCCTCTGGTGGCTATCCGCTGCCGAATGGTTACCCAGTCGCTACTGACTTCGCCCTGCTCGTTCAC
>CAVFIY010000124.1:0-894 GCA_963622435.1 Bacteroides uniformis
GCGGAGTAGTTGGGTGATTTGCATTGTCGTTTTCGGTTTTTAGTTTTCGTAAGTACTTGGGTAGCCAGTTTTGGAAATGCTTCAGGACTGCGGTGCGCTCGCTCCGCTCGCACTCCTCTCGGACTGTGAAGTCGTTGTCGTAGAACTCATCGAGCAGGGCTGCCGTGGTCTGCTCGGTGTCAGTCGTTGCGGGCTGATAGCGGTGGAGCGTGCGGGCTATCCAATCTTGCAAGCCACTCTCGGCTACCCACTTGGTCAGCCTCTCGCGTGCGGGCGCGTGCGCCGATGAAGAAGAATTACTATCATAGTTATTATATGACCCCTTACAATTTGTTAGGGGTAGGGGTAACAATTTGTGAGGGGTTACAATTTGTGAGGGGTTACAATTTGTTAGGGGTACTGCCCTGTAGGAGGTGGGCTTTCCGCTTTGTTTGGTCTCGACAATATAGCCTACCTCGACAAGGTGTTGCAGGGTGCGGCGTGCTGTCATATCGCTCGCGTTGAGCCATTGGGCGATGTAGGAGACGGGCTGGTCGAAGCCGTCCTTGTAGCCGTAGATGAGGGCATAGACGATAGCCTCGTTGGCAGTCAGCCCGAGGCGGGTGACTATCCAAGCGTGCAGCGTGACGAAGCGGTTGTCCTGAATCGTGCCTCGCGCAGTCTGTTTAGCTCTTGTAGGGTCGGTAGGTTTCATTGTTAAAACGGGGCGGCTTGTTTTAAGGCTATTTGCAGCCCTCTTTTGGCAGCGATGGTATATTTACCCGTCTCGGCGGTTATCTTGCGGCAGAACGCCTCAGAATCGCTATTTCGGGCGGATAAGTGGATAAGTACTATCTGCACTACTTGGGAGAGGTCGTTGGCGTGCAGCATGTCGAGCAGGTGTTCGAGCGAGAA
>CAVFIY010000124.1:904-6050 GCA_963622435.1 Bacteroides uniformis
GCCATAACGAGGTGCTGCAAAATTCGCTGCACTGTTCGTTCGCTACAATTAAGCCAAAGCGCGATGTGTGCAATGGGGTGACTGAAGCCGCCCTTGTAGCCGTAGATGAGGGCATAGACAAATGTTTCGTCGGCGGGCAGGTCGAGTTGGTTGACCATCCATCCGTGAATGGTCACGAAGTTGTTATCTTGGATTTGTTGTCTCATTGTTAGAACGGCGTAGCGTTTAATTCTATTTGCAAGCCTTTTGTTGCTGCAGTAGTAGTTCTCCCCGTCTCGGCGATTATTTTGCGACAGAACGCCTCTGCGTTGCTATTTCGGGCGGATAAGTGGATAAGCACTATCTGCACCACTTGGGAGAGGTCGTTGGCGTGCAGCATATCGAGCAGGTGTTCGAGCGAGAAATGGCTCGACAGTGTGCGCTGCATGACTGCCTCTGGGACTATGCCCGCTTCGACCGATGCCTGCAGCAGCGGCAGGGAGTAGTTGCACTCCACCATGAGGTGGTTGAGGCGGGGGAATCGATAGCGGAGGTAGTAGGTGTCGGTGGCGAAGAGCAGGCGACCCATGTCGGGGTGGTCGATAAGGTAGGCGAACGGCTCTGCTGCATCGTGTTGGGCAGGTATCGGGCGGACACTGAAGCCGCCGAGTTGTACCGTGTGCAGGGGTGCGAGAATGCGCAGGTTGGTGGATGTGTAGGTCTGCAAGTTCAGGGCATCGGCTGTGCCTTGGGAGGTATAGACGGGCATGAGTCGGGCATAGTCGCGGATGTACTTGGCGTGGTCGCCATGCTCGTGCGTGACAAGGCAGCCTGCTACATGGCTTGTGTGCCAGCCGAGGGCGGCGAGGCAGTCCTGCCGCGGCACGCCACACTCGAGTACAAGTGCTTCCGTGCCGTCGGTCAGGACATACCCGTTGCCCGCTGAGCCGCTATTGAGAACCGTGAGGGTCATGGATTCAATTAACAGTTAACAATTAACAATTAACATGCTGGGTGAGTGCCTGTTAGATGCTGTCGAAGACGCTCGGCATGGTGGGTTGTGCCGCGGACTTGGGTGCGGCTGCCGTCGGCTTGGGTGCAGGGGCTGCCGCTGGTGTTTCTGCCGTCTTGGTCTCGTCGGGCAGGTCTTCGCTGTTGGCGTGCGCTTGCACCGTTTGCTCTGCCACCTCCTCGTAGGGGGTGTCGACCACTTGGCGTTGCTCATCGGAGGTGTACATCGCCCCGAGTTGGGTAGGGAACGCCTCTCGGAGGGCATGCACGAGGGCGACCTTGCGTATCATGGTGCATTTGATAGCGTTCCATGTGCTGCGCCCCTTGTCGTAGTCCCGCAAGTTGCAGAATGCCTTGACGGGGTAGTCTCGGTCTCGGCGATAGACCTCTGCCCATCCGCCGAGCAGGACATCGCCGTCACGCATGAACTCGCCCTCCTCGTAGACGACCTCCGTGCCGCGCTTGAGTATCAGTCCCGCACGGAAGCCTCGGTACTCTGCGCAGCCCTCGGCTCGCTTCATGAACGCCTCCTTGCTGACGATGATTGAGGCGTTGTCGTCGCCGCCTCGGTTGTTCTGAAACTTGACGAGGTAGGCTTCGTTGAGGAACGGGTTGAGTTGTTGGTACTTGCAGATAGAGATGAACTGCAGAATCTCTTGGTCGGTGACAGCGCCGTTGCCCTTGGTGAGGTACTGGCGCACGATGTTGGCGTTGAGTTTAATCTCTTGTCCGAGGGTGTTGTACACGACCTCGAGTTTGGCTACTGGGCTGACTACAGCCGTTTCTTTTTTTGTTTCCATTGTAATTTATTGGGTTATTGGGTTGATTATGAGCGTGTTCCGAAAGGCGTGGCAAAGTACGCACTATTATTCGGAACACGCAAGTTTAATTTGCAGAATATCAGTCTTTTATGAATTTGAGTTCCTTGTCGGTGGAGACCGTCAGGCGTATGCTCTGCCCGATACTGTCGAGCGGGCGGTTGACCGCTTCGGCGTTATCTACGAAGAGCGGCGTGCTGACTTGGTAGGCTTGGGCAAAGGCGTTGACGATGTCGATGCCTGCGTTTATCTGCGTGGCTCGGTTCTGTTGCTCGTAGGGTATGCCGTCGATAAGGGCGGTGCATATCTCCCGCTCGCCGTCGTTGGTGAGGTTCGGCTCGTACATCTTCCACCTGACTATGGTGAATAGGCTGCTGACGCCGTTCTCCACCGCCGTTATCTTGGCTTTGCGATAGGCTGCCACCTGCTGCTCTATGCCCTCGCTCTCGGCAATGGTGTCGGCAAGGGTGCGCTGACGGCTCTCGAGGCGGGTACGCTCCTCGGCTATGCGTTGGTTGGTGTCGCGGGCTGCCAAGCGGCGTAGGAGGGCTTCCTGCTGCGCCGTGAGGTCGGCAATGTCGGCACGGTATTGGGCGATAGCGCGGCTTGCAGATTGCTCTGCTGTCCCCTCCTCTGGAGGCGCTGACACTGTCGGGGAGGTCTTGGGCGTGAGGGCTTGGAGTTGGGCAAGCAGGGATTGGTAGGTCTTGTCGGCGGCAAGTATATCTGCAGGCAGGCGCAGTGCGGTGAGGGCTTGCTCCTCCGATTGGTTCATCTGTTGTAGCACCTCGAGGCGGTCGTGGTCTGCTGCGTCTTGCTCGGCTATCTTGGCATCGGCGGCAACATAGCGGTCGATACGCTGCTTGCAGGCTTCCGCCTCGGCTTGTATGGCTTGCAGGCGGGCGGCTTTGGCTTCGTTCCACTGTCGCTCGGCTTTGGCGCGGGCAGCGGCTATCTGTTCGGGCGGCAGGGGCTGTCCGCAAGTCGGGCAAGTCTGCGTTGTAGCGTTTCCGTTGTAGGTCTCGGCATTCTCGGCTTTCCATTGGTCGCGCAAGGCGGCGATACGGCTCTTCTCGGCGTTGATTTGGGCGAGGTACTGCTGCGTGGTCTGCTGATTGAGTTCGAGGCGGCGTGCTATCGTGTCCGTCTCGGCGGCAATGGCTTGCAGGTTGCGCTCGTGCTTGGTGCGCTCTTGGCGATAGGCATCCTCGGCAGCGAGTTGGCGTTGGCTGACCTGCTGCGAGAGGCGGGCAAGTGCCTCCCGCTCTCGGCGGAGTTTGTCCGTGGTCTCGGTCGAGAGCGTGGCGTTCGTCATGGCTTCTATCTCGGCTTGGGCGTGGGCGATGGAGGTCTTGACCACGCTGAGTTGGCTCTCTATCTCCGCCCAGTCGTCCTCCACCCGCAAGCGGTCTTGGGCATCGAGGGCGGCGGGTATGCCGTCGAGTTCTTGCATGGCACGCGATTTTGTCTGCTTGGTCGTGGCTTGGAGTTCGTCGATGTTGAGCCCTTTGGCAAAGGCGGCAAGCACAGCGGGGTAGGGCTTGGCAAGCGTCTGCTCGTCGATAGCAGGGGCTATCTGCTGCAGAGCGGCACGGCAGGCTTTCTGCTCCATGGCGGGGATGATACCGACCGCCGAGAGCAAGAACCACTGCTCGAGCGGCAGCACCTCTTCGAGGCGGGCGTTGTACTGTGTCTTGGTCATAGGTACATCGTTGATAGTGTATTCACTCTTTGTCCCCTTGCAAATGAGTTCGACCGCGCCGCGGGGCTTGACCCACTCCTCCTTGAGGGTGCGCTCCACGATGAGCGGGCAGTCGTTGAGCGTGAGGTAGAGCCGCACCGAGGTGGTCAGCTTGTGGCGCACCTCGTTGTTGGCGTCGAGCGGCTGCACCTTTGGGGTCAAGCCCTGCGGGTTCTTGTCGAACAAGCACCATAGGTAGGCTTCGAAGATAGTGGATTTGCCCGTGGCGTTGTCGCCGCTGATTCGGGTCGTGGCGGGGGAGAAGTCGTAGTCGGCTTGGGCGACCCCCTTGAAGTTCCGCAGTTCCATGCGGGTGAGTTGGATTGTTTTCATTGTGGTTGATTGTTTATTTTGGTTATTGGTAATCTGACGCAGCATTCGGAATATTAATAAACGACACTTTTTCTGCGGCTACTTGCGCTTTCGCATGTCGAAGAGGCGTTTGTAGAGGTTGGCGTGGGTGCGCTTGAAGCGTTCCACCTCCGCACGCTCGATACGCACTTGCCCGCCGTACTCGTAGCTCTCTATCTCACCGCGGCGGCGCATGTTGTCGATTGTCCCCTCGGTAAAGCCCAAGGCTTCGGCTGCCTCTCGCTTGGTGTAGGGGCGCTCGGCTGACGCCTTGGCTGCCAACTCGGCTTGCTGCAGCCCTTGGCGCACGCCCTCCATAAAGGTCTCCTCGCGGTCGGCGTGCAGGTAATCGAGCAGGGCTTGGCTATCGACGAGAAGCATGGTGGTTTGCCCTGCGGGCAGGTCGAGCGGTTTCATGACTGCGTGAGTTTAGCAATTGTTTTCTCGACTTGAGAAACGGCGATTTCAGTTTCTCTTTTCATCTTACGAGTAAATTCGAGCCATTCTTGCACGACTGCGAATTCCCCCGCGGTTAGTTCACGGAGGTCATTCTTCTTGAGTGCCCGTCCGAGCAGAATCCGCTTCGATGGACAGCATTCTCCCCATGGGTCTTTTTTGCCTTGTGGCAAACTGGCGCGGAGTTCGCGCATTTGTTGAATTGTTTTCATATGCGTTTTTTTATTGGTTATCGGAAATAAATTCATCTAACAAATTCGAAATTGAATGTTCTGTTCTTTTTCATACTCCAAAATAGCCTCCATAAATAGTTGAACTATTAACCTTTTATTATCTTCGGTTAGTCTTTTGCGTTTCATGGTTTTCGTTTATTTGTTCCGTTTGAAAAAATAGTCGTTGATTGTGTTTCCGCAGGTTGCCACGCCGTAGGCGTTCAGCGCACCAAATGCGAATACTACGTCGAGGTAGTTGGCGCGCATTCGTGCGCTCACCTCGCGTGCCGTCGCTGTCAGCGGTTCGAGCCCATCGGCTTCGCGCTCTCGAATAATTGCAAGCGCACAATCGCGCACAGCCTTTATCTGTTCATTGCTCATTTTTTTGTCCTCCAAAATTGCGTTCTGCTTCGTTGAAAAACGAGCGGCACATTTCAGCAAATTCCTTGGGATGAATGCTGTCGGCAGTCATACGCTCGCACTTGCCGTTGTAGTGCAAATAGATGCGGTTTGTACCGTAGTCGATTACAATGCGGCAGTGTTCTGCCACCGTACTTACAAAGTACACACTATTGTGT
>CAVFIY010000125.1:0-6044 GCA_963622435.1 Bacteroides uniformis
GGATAAGTATAACATAAGTATAAGATAAGTATAACATAAAGCCAAGAACACCCTATTCTTAAGCCACCCTCTTCGAGGACAGTATAGACACAAAAACGGCTGCCTAACCTATTCGATTAGACAGCCGATTGCGGTTGTCGGGTGTTTGGAGTACCGAACGCCCATATCTAAAACTATCGTTTCCCTACACAGCCTCGCACCTCCAGCCGCACAGAAAACTACTTCTCTATCTCCTCTCGCAAGGAGTTGATTTCCAGTAGCGTACTGAAACTGCTACCGTCGTACAGCCCCGTCAGGTACGCCAACTTATCGTCCTCTTTGGCGTAGCCCATCTCGAGCATGTTCTCTGCAGTCAGGCGGAACAACTCCTGCTTGTTGTGGTGCAACGGGTCGTAGGTCGGATAGACCCCGTAACTCAAGTTCAGCGAGCGCACCAACTTCTCCTTATAACAGATCGCCATAATCGGCGCAGGCCCACGGAACGCCGCTAAGTTGCGTGCCATACGCCCCGTGGCACTGTCTATCAGTATTCCCCTGAGTCCCAGTTCGATAGACGCGCGGAACGCAGCCTGCGCCAGAAACTCCCGCACGGGGTCGTCGTCGCTCCGCCCGAGGTCGATGTCGCGGGCGTACTCCTGCTCTTTCTCTGCCTGTTCGGCAATGTGCGCCATGGTGCGAACGGCCTCTACGGGGTACTTCCCCGTCGCCGTTTCGCCCGACAGCATCAGCGCATCGGTGCGTGAGAAAACGGCGTTGGCAATATCCGTAACCTCCGCACGGGTCGGGCGGGGGTTGGTAATCATCGAGTGGAGCATCTGCGTCGCCACTATCACGGGCTTCCGCGCACGACGGCACTTGCGGATAATGGTGCGCTGAATGCCCGGTATCTCCTCGATAGGCACTTCTATTCCGAGGTCGCCGCGGGCAACCATGATACCGTACGAAGCGTCGATAATCTCGTCGATATTGTCCACACCCTCCTGATTCTCAATCTTCGAGATGACGAGCATCTCCTTCCCCGTGGCGGCAATCTCTGCCTGCACAGCCTCTACATCTGCCCGCGAGCGCACGAAACTATGGGCGATGAAATCTATATCGAGTGAGGCGGCAAAGCGGATGTTGCGTTTGTCCTTTTCTGTCAGTGCGGGCAGGTCGAAATGCGCCCCGGGTACATTCACACTCTTGCGTGCGCCGAGCGTGCCGTCGTTCTGCACCACCGCCGTGATGTCCTCGCCGTCAATGGCAGTGACAAGCATATCGAGCGCACCGTCGTCGAAGAGGATGTGCTGCCCCACCTGGATGTCGCGGGCGAAGTTCGGATAAGAGAGGTTGATAGTGCCGTGGACGGAGTTCTCGTCCGGATGACCAAAGATATGGACGGTCTCGCCCGTCGTGTAGTCGATAGGCGCAATCGAGGCGGTAGTACGCACTTCGGGACCTTTGGTGTCGAGCAGAAGACCGAGTTTCGGACTTACTTTCCGCACATTCTCCACCACCTGGCGGATACCCTCTTCGGAGGCGTGTGCCGTGTTGATGCGCACCACATTTGCCCCTGCCTCATAGAGCGAGCAGATAAAATCCACATCGCATCGTCTGTCGCTGATACTGGCGACTATCTTTGTCTGTTTCATGCTGAATATATTGTACCTTACTGACTAATAGCATACGGACATCTGCCCGTTGTATATACTGTTGAACGGGCTTCCGTCCAAGTATTTTAGAGAGAACATCCCCTCTCTTTCCTGTGTGCGGTTAGGAGAACAGAGCCGCCTCCTAAAAAAGAGAAAACTGCCCGAAAGCAGTTCGCTCATAAGGGGACTTGTTGAGCCTCAAAATGGCAATGTCTTACAAAACGGGGAATTTATAGAAGTCCCCTTTTAGTACCGCGAGTGGGACTTGAACCCACACAACCATTTCTGGTCAAGGGATTTTAAGTCCCTCGTGTCTACCGATTCCACCATCGCGGCATCGCTTCGGAACAGTGTCTCAGAGCGAAATCGACTGCAAAGGTACAGAAAAAAGTAAGAATATGCAAGCCGCCCCCGCAAAAAAATGCGGTTTAAGCCCTTTCTTACGCCGTTTGGCGTCTGACAGAGGCGTAGAAAGGCACACTTTTTGCGGCATTTGGAGAAAAAACGCGTATGAAAATCGTAGTCTTTACAGGCGCAGGAGTGAGCGCCGAGAGCGGCTTGGGAACTTTCCGCGGCTCGGACGGGCTGTGGGAAAACTACCGTATTCAGGATGTATGCACCCACGATGCATGGTTGAAGAATCCGCAACTCTGTGTGGATTTTTATAACGCACGGCGGCGGGATATACTGGCTGCCAAGCCCAATGCGGCACACGAGGCGATTGCCCGACTGCAGCACGAAATCCCTGATACAGAGATTATTACGCAGAATATCGACGACCTGCATGAGCGGGCGGGAGCGCAGCATGTGCTGCACCTGCACGGTGAGATTACCAAACTGCGTTCGGATAGCAACGAAACCGCCACCGTGCCGCTGCAGGGAAGGGAACAGCACTACGGCGACCGCCACCCCGACGGCAGTCTGCTTCGTCCCTATGTGGTGTTCTTCGGCGAGAATGTGCCGTATTTTGCGCCCGCCTGTACGATAGCCTCTCGGGCGGATGTGATGTTGGTAGTGGGTACGAGCCTGAATGTATATCCGGCAGCCTCCTTATTAGAGTATGTCCCCCGCACGGCAAGAATTATCGTGGTTGACCCCAACACGCCCGACTTCGGCATCTACCGCGACCGTGTAGAGCATATCCAATCCAACGCCTCCGTCGGTGTCCCCCAACTGGTAAACACCCTCCTCGCCCAATACTCCCCAAAATCATAACTGCCTTATTTCCGGTTGCATACACTCAAAAAGAGACCACCTACACCTGTTACGATAAACTTGATGACACAGACTATGTATCTCCACATAAAGTAGCACATCCGGTAGCCTGGGGGCGTGGGTGTCCCCACCCGCGTGAGCCGCTAGGCTCATTTGACCATACCGTGTCATTGTGCATTATGCATTCAGCATTGCGCATTGTCCGTAGCCTGGGGGCGTGGGTGTCCCCACCCGCGGCGGTTTGGCACAAACCGTTTGACCATACAGTGTCGAGTTCACTACACCTATCACCAAAAGATTCCTGTTCAATTCTCTCTATTGAGAATAGAAGCAATCCCCTATTCAAATCAAGGCATCAAAGAGTGTGTGTAAACGCATAAATATAAATCGCTTACAACTGCACTATAGCAATTGATAGCAACAGTGATAACAATGAATAAAGACTAGGGAGAAAAAATAAGCAACAAGAAAGTATTACCCGCCTTTCTGGTAAAAAGTGCGCACTATGCGCAACAAAGGTAGCCCAAACAGACTACCTTTGCAGCGGATTCAGACGATACAATCTTCTTTCAGTCCTTGTATTTGTAACTGAAACACAATAGAATGACGATGAGATAGGCAACGAGGAGCATAGCCCATTGCCCCCAAGCGCACAAGACGCTCGCCGACAGCAGTGTCATCGCAAACGCAATAGCCCACGACGCACAGGATAATGCACAGAACAGCGGAACACGAATACGCCATTCGAGTTGGTCTTTCTGCCATATAGCGGGCAGAAGAACAAACAGCGCAGTCAGTGCATACGCAATGGTTACAAACCAAAACAGTTTGTCTGCCTGATTCTCTAGTACGATGTAGGCGTAGCAGCAGAAGGCAATCAGAGAAAGCCCGTTCTTTAGACCTGTAGTTTGAATTGTTTTCATAATAGTATGGTTATTGAGTGAAGAATGTTACAGCATTTTTAGCGGATAAAATTTGCGTGTTTGATACATTATCTGTACTTTTGCCTTGCAAAGGTAATATGTTTCTCTCGGATTGCCAAATAATGGTACTTACCAAGACTTACTACCTCTTCAAAAAACGCAACAAGTCCACTCCGTAACTCACTGATTATCAATATGCATTTCTGTCTGTCTGCTGCTCGAAAAATAAATTCTTACTACCCTGTACATCAATGGTGGTACTTGTTCCTAATTGCTTGTGTATCAGTCGCATGTAATACAAAACAGTGTCCTGCTACATCGGCTGTTGCGTGTGCGGAAAGCCTTATTTGGGCGGATGCAGACAGTGCGATGCGTGTGTTGGAGCAAGTTTCGTACGAATCACTGCCGCAAGATGAGCAGGCGTATTGGCTTTTATTCTATCAACATTCGGCTGCTCGGTTGGGATGTCCTACCTCACCGGACACCATTATGCCGAAAGTCGTGGCATACTTTGAGGCGCACGACAATAAGAAGTATCTCGGTGAGGCACTTTATGTGCAGGGCATTGAGTACTATCAACGGAATCGGTATAACGAGGCTATATCGTGTTTTAAGCAAGCGGAGAATTACATCGACGCAATGGATAGTGCGGAACCCTATATCGGAATGATATACTATATGCAGGGCAAAATAATGGATGAGGGTGAGAATCTGTATTTTACGGCGAAAGACTGCTATCTGGAAGCATTGCCCTATTTTCAACCGTTGCCTGACCGTAGGCGATTGGCGTGCTGCTATCGCGACATCGCACGCACATTGGACTATGCACGCGACAGTGCTGCCATTGCATACTATGATACGGCTCTCTATATTGCGCAAGCAGACCGAGATACGGCACTCTATATGGATGTCTTGATGCAAAGAGTGTCGTATGGGCAGTCTTTCGATTCGCTGCGGCTATTGGAACTCTGCCTATACGACATTGATTCCCTGCATAGTGCGAACTACGCCATGTATGTAGTGCATTATCTTATTCAACATAACAATCTGCAAGAGGCGGAGAAGTATTTATCAATAGCGACCGAAGACACGGCATTGTCGGCGGTGCGAGGAGAAAAATATCACTATCTGCATAGTTGGCTACGGCGAAAGCAGGGGCGTGCGGCAACCGCTTACGATGAGTTGCAGGAGGTCTATCTTCGCCAATCTGCAAATATCGAAGAAGATGCCAAAGTGCGTACTTTTGCAATTTCCCGGCATTACGACCTAGAACGGGAACAAGAGAAGTCGCTCAGACTGACCATTCGGCAGCAGCGTATGGGAATGGCTATTGGGGGTACTTGTGCTTTGGTGCTGTTGGCGGGAATAGCAATTGTATTTTTGGTACAGATACAGCGTGCGAAGGAAAAACAATTCCGACAGGAGCAGGCGAGTGCGGCTGTACTCCATGAGCAAGAACGCTTGCGCTTGGAGCAAGAGAGCGAACATTTTCGCCTTTGTGCCGAGTTGGCGCAATCGAAACTGAAACAACGCAATGCGGTGCTTGAGGCAAAAAGTCTGTATCTCCATCGGATATTAGTGGAGCGTATCGAGTTAGCAAAGCATATCAAGCAATCGAAACCGATGTTTGTAAAAGGGATTCCTTCTTGGTTACAAGCCTATGCGGATCGCTATTTGTTTGTCTCCGATGAAAATTGGCAGGCGTTCTTGAATGAGTTCCGATTGGCGTACGGCGACTTTGTCCCCTATGTGAAAGCGCATAATCCTGTGCTATCGGATAGTGATATACAGTATGTTATCTTGGTAATGTTGGGATTGAACAACGGTGATATTGCATTTGTGTTGGGTAAGACACCGCGTACGATATGGAACCGTCGTGGTACGATTTGTATGCGCATAGGTATAACAGCCGCTTCGTTGGATGAATGGATTGCCCGATTGCGTGATGACTATATCCGTAGTTGCGTAGATTTGGAGCAGAACTTGGACGCTTAATCAGGTGTGGTTGGTGATGTTTCTAACATCCGCATTCTCTTTCTTGTCTGAGAAGTAAAAGTCTTCACAAACGAAAGTAGGAGAAAGACGCCTGGTCTTTCTCCTACTTTGCAATCGAGTCTGTCTGTCGTTTAGAACTCGTAGTCCACGGCGGCACGGGCGGAACGCACTTTGGCAATATAGCCCGCCACTTTCAGATGCTCGGGGTGATTCTGATAGGTATCGACATCCTCCCAAGTGCGGAACTCGCAGATAAGGCAGACATCATAGTCTGTCTTCT
>CAVFIY010000126.1:0-2129 GCA_963622435.1 Bacteroides uniformis
TCAACTTAACTCCGACATACCATCCAAAATAGTCAACCTAATTTAGGACAAGACAAGATGCCGACAAGTCCGAGTCAAGCAGCCGCATATCCCCCTACCATTACGGAGGATACACGGAGGATATACGGAGGATACACGGTACATACACGGTAGATACACGGTAGATAAAGCCGACTTTACACCACTTTTACCGAGGTCTTACCCTACTTTTACCGGGGTCTTTCCCCGCCCCCAACCGCACCTCGAAAGAAGCCCAACGGAAGCAGCAAGGGCAAAAAACGAAACTATCTAAAACAAAAATGCCGCACAAGACAAGAAGTCAAGTGCGGCATTTACCGATATAAAAGCCTGAAAATTAAGGTGCTACGCGATTAATATCACGCGGGAACATCGAGCATTCCTTCACATTGGCGATACCCAAGAAGCATGCCGTGATACGCTCCAAGCCGATGGCAAAGCCGCCGTGCGGGGGCATACCGTTCTTAAAAGTGTCGAGATAGAAACGGAAATTATCCGGATTCATACCCCTGCGCTGCATCTTCTCGCGGTAGTCAGCCTCTTTGTGAATACGCTGCCCGCCGGATGTAATCTCGAGTCCGCGCATCAGCAGGTCGAAACTCAGCGTAAGTGTAGGATCGGTCGGGTCATCCATCGCATAGAATGCGCGGTGCTGACTGGGGAAATGGGTGACGAAAACGAAGTCTGACCCGTACTTTTCGAGCGCGTACTTGCAGATTGCACGCTCCTCTTCCGGTGCCAAATCGTCCTCTCCACGGTGGTCTTCCTCGGTGAGATGATTCTCGAAAAGTATCTCATGCACTTCGCTCAACTTCCACGCAGGCACATTGGTCGGCAGTTGCGGAATGGTTGCCCCCAAGAGGTTCAACTCGTGCGCACAATCGGTTGCCACACGGTTGATGATATAGTGCAAGAGTGCAGCCTCAAGGGTCATCACATCCTCTTGCCCTTTTATAAAGCCCATCTCCACATCGAGCGAGATGTATTCATTTAAGTGGCGCGAGGTATTGTGCTTCTCTGCACGGTAGGCAGGTGCAATCTCGAACACCCGCTCATAGACACCGACCCCTATCTGCTTGTAGAATTGAGGCGATTGCGCCAGATAGACCTGCTTTCCGAAATAGTCCATCTTGAACACATTCGCACCTCCTTCTGCCCCTTCGGACACAATCTTCGGGGTGTAAATTTGGGTAAAGCCGTTCTCTGTCAAGAAGTCTGCAAACGCCTTGGCAATAGTGGACTGCACTTTCAGTATCGACATGTCACGCGGATTACGGAGCGTAACCTGACGATTATCGAACTTGAAGCGCAGCAGTGCCTCATCGTCGCCGAACTTCAATGCGTTGATATCCACCACCTCATGGGTAGAGGGACGAGAGAGAATATGCACCGCACTGACTGCAATCTCAATCGTATTATAGAATGCGGCAGGGTCTTTGATCTTCGCCTCGCCCACAGTACCTTCGATAGACACTGCCATCTCACGGCACAAATCCGACAATGCAATCTCCTTGCCCTCTTCGTCAAAGAAGTGCGAGGTCTCGTTCTGCACTACCGCTTGGAGTAATCCGCGCGACTTGCGCAAGATGATAAACCCACCCCACTTGGTAATACGCACATTGTGAATCATCCCGCTCACGGTCAGCGTATCACCCGGCTGGCAGTTGTCGATAGTAACCCCCGCCGCCTTATGTTGCGTTAAATCTAATAACATAGTACTATACTAATTATTGACCTATTGTACACTAATTATTGATCTATCGTATACAGATTGTTGATCTATCGTATACTAATTATTGATCTATTGTATAAGAAAAACTCGAGAGACGCTCTCCCTTGCCGACAGAAACACTGCCAGATAACTACAAGAAATCTATTCCTTAACTAAAGAAAAGCCATCCCATACTTACAGACGAACCGTCCTGAATGTAAGAGCAAACCGTCCCGTAAAAGGAAAAAGAGCAAGGAAAAAGACCATACTATGTCTTTATTCCCTGCTCTTTTGCTGATCTACTCAAGATAGATTACTACTCTGCCTTCGGTGCTTCTGCTGCAGGCTCAGCAGCCTCTTCAACAGCCTCTTTCACTGCCTTTTTACCGGCACGACGGGT
>CAVFIY010000126.1:2605-6036 GCA_963622435.1 Bacteroides uniformis
AGAACGATAACGCGAAATGTCCATACCAAATGCCAAACCATTACGCTCCAATAGTTCATCCAACTCGGTAAGCGACTTCTTACCGAAGTTACGGAACTTAAGCAGGTCCGAACGATGATATTTTACCAATTCTCCAAGCGTCTCTACTTCAGCCGCTTTCAAGCAGTTGAGTGCACGAACAGAGAGATCCATATCCTGCAACTTCTGATTGAGAAGTTGACGCATGCGGAGGTTCTCCTCATCCATTGCCGTGTTGTTCGTCTTATTCTCTTCCTCTATCACAATACGCTCCTCAGAGAAAAGCATAAAATGATAAATCAAGATCTTAGCCGCTTCAGTCAGTGCATTCTGCGGTGTAATAGAACCGTCGGTCGTAATCTCGATGGTCAGTTTCTCGTAGTCGGTACGCTGCTCCACACGGAATTGGTCAACGGCAATCATTACATTACGAACAGGAGTGTAAATAGAGTCGATTGCAAGCACACCAATAGGGTCATCGGCATGACGGTTCTCGTCGCCGGGTACATAACCACGCCCCTTATTGATAGTGATCTCTATCTCAAAATCAGCAGTCTCATCCATCTCTGCCAATTGCAGTTCCGGGTTGAGAACCTCAAAGTCCTGAAGAGCATTGTTCAACTCACCTGCCAAGAAAGTCTTCGACTTCGAGATATGCAACTTGATAGTCTCTCCATTCGCTTCAGATCCCTCCTTACGGATAAAACGAACCTGCTTGAGATTAAGAATAAGATTGGTTACATCAGTGATGACACCGGGGATAGTAGCAAATTCATGATCAATACCACTGATACGAATAGCACAAATTGCATATCCCTCAAGCGAGCCTAACAGCACGCGACGGATAGCATTGCCTATCGTAATACCGTACCCCGGTTCAAGCGGACGAAACTCGAAAGTACCTTTCGTCGCACTTGAATCCAACATTATCACCTTATCAGGTTTGATGAAATTTAATATTGCCATGAATCTATTTGTTATTTAGAGTACAACTCGACGATTAACTGCTCCTTGATGTTCTCCGGAATCTCTTCGCGTTGAGGAACATTGAGATACTTACCGGCTTTGTCTGCCTCGTTCCATTCGAGCCAACTATACTTGCTGTGGTTGAAACCTTCGAGCGAAGCCGAAATCACCTCGAGCGATTTAGCCTTCTCACGAACGGCAACCACCTGACCGGGTTTAACCGAATAAGACGGAATGTTCACTACCTTACCGTCTACCGTAATATGACGGTGGCTTACCAACTGACGAGCAGCTGCACGCGTAGGAGCGATGCCCAAACGATAAACGATATTGTCGAGACGGCTCTCGAGGAGTTGGAGCAGAATCTCACCGGTAATACCCTTCGAGCGAGATGCTTGCGCAAACAAAAGACGGAACTGACGCTCCAATACACCGTAGGTATATTTAGCCTTTTGCTTCTCTGCCAACTGAGTACCGTACTCAGAGTTTTTCTTGCGGCGGTTAACACCATGTTGTCCCGGAGCGTAATTACGCTTATCCAACACCTTATCCGGACCAAAGATAGGCTCACCGAAACGGCGTGCAATACGAGACTTAGGACCTATATATCTTGCCATAGTTTTATTATGTTAAAAGGGTTCTTATTCTGCGTAACGCCCGACGCGAATATCGTTCGTAAAATAACCTGTCCAATGAGGTAATGCGATCGGAACGCAACGAAGAACTTGTAATGAAATAATTATACGCGACGACGCTTAGGAGGACGACAGCCGTTGTGGGGCATAGGAGTAACATCAATAATCTCAGTCACCTCGATACCTGCTGCGACGCAAGCACGAATAGCCGACTCACGACCTTGTCCGGGACCCTTAACATACGCTTTTACTTTACGCAGGCCAAGGTCAAAAGCGACCTTGCCGCAATCTTGTGCAGCCATCTGCGCTGCATAAGGAGTATTCTTTTTGGAGCCACGGAAGCCCATCTTGCCAGCCGACGACCAAGAAATTACTTGTCCATCAGCATTAGCAATAGTAACGATAACATTGTTGAAAGAAGACATAACGTGCAGTTGACCAACACCGTCAATCTTTACAACGCGCTTCTTGGCTGCAATTGCTTTCTTTGCCATAATTTGATAGATATTATGAGTTGATTTAACTTGCTAATCGAAGATTACTTCGTAGCCTTCTTCTTATTAGCAACGGTTTTCTTTTTACCTTTGCGCGTACGAGCGTTGTTCTTCGTAGACTGACCACGAACGGGCAAGCCGATACGGTGACGAACACCACGGTAACAACCGATATCCATCAAACGTTTGATGTTGAGTTGAATCTCCGAACGAAGATCACCCTCCACCTTATATTGTGAACCGATGATTTCACGGATTTTAGCTGCTTGGTCATCCGTCCAATCCTGAACCTTGATGCTTGGGTCTACGCCTGCCTCTGCCAGAATCTTCTTTGCGCTTGAACGACCTATTCCGTAGATGTAAGTCAAACCGACTTCACCGCATTTGTTTTGCGGCAGATCTACACCGACAATTCTTATAGCCATAATTTAATACTAAAGGATAAATTTGTTTTTTAATTGTTTCTGTTTGAACCGAATAAAAGATTGCGCTTATCCTTGACGCATCTTCATCTTCGGGTCTTTCTTGTTGATTACATACAAGTGCCCTTTGCGGCGTACAATCTTGCAATCCGCATTGCGCTTCTTGATAGATGCTCTAACTTTCATTGTTGTAGAGTTTATGATGATTATTTATAACGGAACGATATACGACCTTTGGTTAAATCATACGGACTCATCTCCACTTTAACCCGATCACCGGCCAAAATTTTGATATAATGCATACGCATTTTACCGGAAATATGTGCCGTGATCAGCGGGCCATTCTCTATTTGCACGCGAAACATCGCATTCGAGAGAGCTTCCGTAATGACGCCATCCACTTCAATTGAATCTTGCTTTGCCATAAAAATAGGTATATAATTAGGTAATCTAATCAGATAAAACGCTCCCCAAGTACTTCCTTTATGTAGTCGAATGTAGACAAAATGTCTGCCTGTCCGTTACGGACACACACACTCAACTCATAATGGGCAGCCGGCTTACGATCTGCAGTACGAGCCGTCCAACCGTCATTCTCAATAATGATATTGCGTCGACCAAGACAAATCATCGGCTCGATAGCCAATGTCATACCCGACTTCAACACAATACCGTTACCCCGACGACCATAGTTGCACACTTCAGGTTCCTCATGCATCTCACGACCTATTCCGTGTCCGACAAACTCGCGAACGACAGAATAACCTGCTTTCTCACAATGCTCCTGTATAGCCGCACCGATGTCACCGAGACGACGCCCCGTAATCGCTTGTGCAATACCCAAATAGAGAGAATCTTTAGTGGTACGCATCAGTTGCAAGGTCTCGGGTGCGACC
>CAVFIY010000127.1:0-6022 GCA_963622435.1 Bacteroides uniformis
GGTGGGGTGAAGCGGAGGACAGGTGTGCGAAGCACACTGAGTGTCCGAAGCGAGTGAAGCCCAGTGGGCTTCACTAGAATTCCTTAGACCACAACCCACGCCCCCAGGTGGCGGACAGTATCTCCTATGCCGCAAGCGGCAAGAGAAATAAAAGAAATAAAGGAAGATACTTCATTCATCTCCTTAATTTCTCGTGAGCGGAGCGAACAGGAGGCAATATCTCCTATGCCGCAAGCGGCAAGAAAAATAGAAGAAAATAGACAAAAGATACTTCATTCATCTCCTTAATTTCTCGTGAGCGGAGCGAACAGGAGGCAAAGTATGGTCAATCGGCTCTATTGAGCCGTCGCGGGTGGGGACACCCACGCCCCCAGGTGGCGGACAGCGCAACCGACTATATTTAGCATCAAAAGTAAGTAATATATAAACGACTGAAATACAAGTATATGCAGATTACGATTATTGCAGGGGCGAGACCGAACTTTATGAAGATTGCGCCTATCATTAGAGCCATACAAAACGCAGAAAAACAAGGACACGATATTCACTACCGCCTTGTACACACCGGGCAACACTACGACAAAAACATGTCCGACACTTTCTTTGAGGAACTCGGCATACCCGCTCCCGACACCAATCTCGGCTGCGGTGGGGGGACGCAAGCCGAACAGACTGCCCATATCATGGTTGCCTTTGAACAAGACCTACTAGCGCATCCTGCTGATATTGTGCTGGTTGTAGGCGATGTAACAAGCACTATGGCGTGCGCTATCGTGGCGAAGAAACTCTGCACACGCGTCTGCCATGTAGAGGCAGGTATCCGCAGTTTCGACCTCACCATGCCCGAAGAGATAAACCGCATGGTAACAGACGCACTCGCCGACTACCTCTTCACGACCACCGAATACGCCAACGAAAACCTGCGGCGACAAGGAGTGGAAATCAATGCACAATATTCAATGCACAATGCACAATGCAGTGGCGTGTCGTCACAAACAACAGGCAGTGGTGTGTCGCCACGGACAACAGGCAGTGGTGTGTCGCCACAGACGACAGGCAGTGGCGTGTCGCCACGGACAACAGGTAAGACGCAGGTGCAGAGAGCGTGGCTGGTGGGGAATGTGATGATTGATACGCTGTTAGCCAATCGCAGTCGCTTCCGCCGTCCGCAACTATACGACGAACTCGGGCTGAAAGAAAAAGAATATATCGTGATGACAATGCACCGTCCGGCGAATGTGGATGAAGAAGCGCATCTGCGGACACTTATGGAGCAGATAATCAACAATGTACACGGGCTGCCTATCATCTTCCCCATTCACCCGCGTACCGCAAAGATATTCTACACCCTCTGGGGAGACGAGGCGCAACTCAGTCGCCTCTTCCCCAACCTGCACATCGTAGAACCGCTTGGTTATCTGGAGTTTAACTATCTCGTGGAGCGGGCGAAAGCCGTTGTAACCGACTCGGGTGGCATCACCGAAGAGACGACCGTCATGGGCGTGCCGTGCATCACCCTGCGCGACAACACCGAACGCCCCGAGACATGCGCCATCGGCACAAACGAACTCATCGGCACTGACCCTGCCGCCATACGCCCCGCACTCGACCTGCTCTTCGCCGGCAAATGGAAAAAAGGCGGCATACCTCCCCTCTGGGACGGGCATACCGCCGAACGCATTGTAGATGTGCTAGTTACGCTTGGCTAGACATTCTAGATAGGCTAGATATTCTAGGTGATCTAGTGAAACTAGGTGATCTAGTTGGGCTAGTTGGGTGAAGTGGTTGAGTTAGTAGAGTTAGTGGAGTTATTAGAGTCGGGAGAATTAGGGGAGGCGGTGTCCCAGAGGCGGTGAAGCCAGTCTGCCATTTTCTGCTCCTGCGGGCTGCCTTGCGCCTCCCAGAAATGCATTCCCTGCAACGCGTCGGGCAGGAACTGCTGCTTGACAAAATGATTGGGATAGTCATGGGCGTACTTATAGCCGTCGCTGTAGCCCAACTCCTTCATCAGTTTGGTCGGCGCGTTGCGCAAGTGCAACGGCACGGGCAGGTTACCGCTCCTATTCACCTCCGCAAGTGCCTTATCCACAGCCAAATACGCAGAATTGGATTTCTGCGAGCATGCCAAATAGACCGTGGCTTCCGCCAGAGGAATACGCCCCTCCGGCCAACCTATTTTGGTCAGCGTATCGAAGCAAGCATTCGCCACCAACATCGCATTCGGGTTCGCCAGACCGATGTCCTCACTCGCCGAAATGACCAAACGGCGAGCAATGAAAGTCGGGTCTTCGCCCCCCGCAATCATACGCGCCAGCCAATAAAGTGCCGCGTCGGGGTCGCTGCCGCGAATGGATTTGATGAACGCCGAGATGATATCATAGTGCAACTCACCGTCCTTGTCGTACGCCACGGGGTTCTGCTGCAACTGCTTCGTAACCGTGTCATTATCCAACACACGCACGCCTGCATTCGTCACCAACTCGATGATATTCAGCAGTTTGCGTGCGTCCCCACCCGAATAGCGAAGCAGGCTTTCCGTCTCCCGCACCTCTATCCCGAGCGAGGCTATATACTCGTCTTTGTGCAACGCCCGCTCCAGCAACTCCAACAAATCGTCCTTGCCCAACGGCTGCAACACATAGACCTGGCAACGGCTCAACAGCGGCGTGATGACCTCGAAAGACGGGTTCTCCGTAGTAGCACCGACCAGCGTAACCGTACCGTCCTCCACCGCGCCTAACAGACTGTCCTGCTGCGACTTAGAAAAACGATGTATCTCGTCGATAAACAAAATCGGCGAGCGACGGTCTGCCGTGGCGGCGAAAATGCCCTCCGACATAGCCTGACTGCGCTTGGCTTTCTCTATGACCTCACGCACCTCTTTCACCCCGCTCGTAACCGCCGAGAGGGTATAGAAAGGACGCTCCAACTCGTGGGCGACGATGCGTGCGAGCGTGGTCTTCCCCACCCCCGGAGGTCCCCAGAGGATAAAACTGCTGAGGTTACCGCTCTCTATCATCCGACGAAGGACTGCCCCCTCGCCGACAAGGTGCTTCTGCCCGACATACTCGTCGAGCGACTTCGGACGCAAGCGTTCTGCTAAAGGTAACATAGTTTCTAATTAAGAATTAAGAATTAGGAATTGAGTGAGGGGCGTTACGGATGATATATAATATAGTAGTTCTTTTTTCGGGCGCGGCGGGCAAGTTATATATTTAGTAGTAGGCGGCGGGCAAGTTGCAAATGCGATGGTAGGCAGGCAAGTTACAAATGCGCTAATTGACACATTTACAGGCAGAAGCAAGGTGTTTAACGAGGGCGATGGCGGCTTTACCTATGCGGTAGAGCGTCGGGCGACAGACACAAAGGAAACGCCCGTACTCCACCTCCTCGCCCCCGAAACGCGACTTGAATATCCGCACGCCATAAGGCACATCCGGCATGCCCGCCCCCATCATATCGAACAGCGGAAGCCCTTCGCGATTGGCATATTCCAGCGCCCCATAAGTCGCCAACACCGACGGATACTGCTCCTTATACGCACGGTCAAGTCCGCAGACGAACCACTCATAAAGTGCCTTGCCCGCCAGGACGGGGCAGACGATGCCGCCTATAATCCGCTGTTGGTAACGCACGACGAGGAACACCGCCTCGCGCTGCTCATAAAGCGCACGGAAAAACGCCTCCGAGGGACACGGGGTCTTAATGCGCTTCCGATAGAGTCGGTGGAGTATCGCATAGAGTTCATGCACCTCGTCCAGTCCCGACAAAGGGGCGACCGTAGCACCATTCCGCAACGCCTTACGCACCTGCCGACGGCGATTGCTCTTCATCCGCTGCAAAGCGGTCGGAAGGTCGGTGCAGTCAATCCGATAATTGAGGTGCGGTTGATAGAAAAAGCCGCACTGCTCGAAGACCTGCCGCCAAGGGCTATAGTCCTGAAAATCACGGAATTCGATATAGATAACACGGTCTTGCAGCCCCGCTCGGACTGCTGCAAGCAACGCACGGAGCGCGTCGTCGGAGATAGTATCAGCCAAGAGCGCACCGCCAAGAACGATGGCACGCCGAGAGAAACACCGCCGCAGGATGCCGCGCGTGGGAGTGATATACCCAATCACAACACCAGTAAGCCGCCCGTCCTCCTCCACGGAGTAGGCGAAAGGCGTAATCTCCTGTGGCACAGAGGCATAGAAACGATATGCGGCAGGCGTCTGAAACCAAGTCGCCGTCCGCGATTGCTCTAGCAATGCGTCCCACGCTGCGGTGTCGATAGATTGATATATGGAATAAGTCTTGATGGACATGTCTTGCGCCTATACACCAAAGGCAAGACAAAGGTACTGCTTTTCTGTGGAATATGCAAATGTGGAGCGATTAACAATTAACAGTTAATAATTAACATGCAGAGGAATCGACCTGCGCAGGATGCCCGCATGCATATTGTTTTGCAAAGTGGATGCAAGGAGGATACAAGGAGAATAGTCCAATTAACAGTTAATAATTAACATGCAAGGGAGGGGCTTTCTTGAAGGACGGCTAGCGCCGTAGGGACACGAATTATAATAAAGAGTTCTCCAAATAAACGAAAAATTGAATCAAATATAGACAAATATACAAAGCAGGATGTTTGTGAACGGACGGCTGTCGCCGTATGGACATTGATTATCATAAAACAATCGCTCCAAATACACGAAAAATTAAATCAAATATAGACAAATATACAAAGTAGGATGTTTGTGAACGGACGGTTGCGCCGTATGGACATTGATTATCATAAACTCGCTCCAAATACACGAAAAATTGAATCAAATATAGACAAATATACAAAGCAGAATGTTTGTGAACGGATGGCTGCGCCGTATAGACATTGATTATCATAAACTCTCTCCAAGCAAACGAAAAATTATTCAAATATGTCCATAAATCATAGTTGTGGCATATTTGGATAATAATGGTCATATTTGTTTAGAAGACACACCTGCTTTTATGATTCATTCGTGGTAATACGGCGATAGCCGTCCGTTCAAGATAGTAGTGCAGAGATGAAAAGTCCCCATGCTGTACGAACACAAGAGAAATCCCCTTCCATACTGTACGGACACAAAAAAAGCAGAGGGGATTGCTCCTCTCTGCCCATTTTCATAGTTTGTTTATTTCTCTATCAGCCAATCTGTTTGCGTTGCTCCTGCCGAGTCTGTTGCTCTTCATATTGTACGCAGCGACAAAACAGATTACTGAATATCAGTCTTACGGATTACTGAATATCAATTACCCGAGTCGGCTTCTTCTGTACGGTCGGGTCGAGTTTAGGCAACTCGATATGCAGAATACCGTCCGTAACCTTGGCTGAGATATGGTCTTTGTCCACATTATCAGGCAACAAGAGCGATTGCTCGAAGCGGCTGTAAGAGAACTCGTGGCGCAAATACTTGCCCTCGCACTTCTTCTCCTTCTTATCACACTCCTTGCCCTCTGCAGGGGTCTCCTCTTTCTTTTCCATAGTGATAACCAACTCGTCTTGGTCGTTGACATGGATGTTGAAATCGTTCTTCGTCATACCCGGAGCAGCAATCTCCACTTGGTAAGACTTGTCGTTCTCAAGGACATTCGTTGCAGGAGTTGCACTTGCTACAGCGTGTACTGCCGACCACTCTTCACTAAAAAAGTCATTGAATAAACTCGGTAACCATGTTTGGTCATTTCTTCTTGAAGGTAACATAATCATAAAATTTTAATAGTTCTTGGTTTATGCTTGAACGCCTCGGCGTCTCTCTCTTCGGAGTGTTCCGCACCCGTGGAGCGTCTATTGCATTCGCTCGCTCGGGGTACTTTCGCTCTCCTCGGAACGCTCTCTGTATTCAAGCATTCAACCCTACTAAAACAAAGAATGTGCCAACGAAAAAACACTGCCAAAATGGCAGTGTTCGGAAGACAAAAATGTCACTATGTCACTGTATTACAAGTTTTTAACCAAACGCACGGCACGCCCAATAGAACGACCGGCAAAGCCGCCCGTGTA
>CAVFIY010000128.1:0-6014 GCA_963622435.1 Bacteroides uniformis
TCCCCTTTCACCGAAAGGACGATTCCCTCGTGTCGTATTTGCTCTGCCATACCCTAAATAGAAACGGAATGCACGCCCCTTTGAGTACAACACTCAAAAAGGCGTGCAAAGTTACAGTTATTTTCTCAAACTGACAAGTGGACTTTGCAAAATTATGTCGATTTATGTATTCCGCCTGCCGTTTTTTCTCTTCTACTGCCCTGTGAAGGGTTAGAGCGATTTCAAGTAGCGGTCTGCTTCGATGGCGGCTTTACAGCCCGAAGCGGCTGCCACAACGGCTTGGCGGTAGTGCGGGTCTGCACAATCGCCTGCGGCAAAGACCCCCGCCACATTCGTACAAGGCGAGTCGCCGCGGACTACGATATAGCCCTCCTTATCCCGCTCGAGGTAGTCGGCAAAGAGTTCTGTATTGGGTTGATGTCCGATTGCGAGGAAGAATCCGTCTATCTCGATATGGTGTATCTGCTCGTCCGCTTCGCCCTTACGGAAGACGAGGTCTGCGCCCTGCACCTTGGGTTCGCCCGTGAGGCACAGCGTGTTATGCTCAAACAGTATCTCTATCTTGGGGTTATTCAACACGCGCTGTTGCATAATCTCGGAGGCACGCAAGTAGGGTTTGCGCACTATCATATAGACTTTCTTACACAGCCCTGCCAAGTACGACGCTTCCTCGCAGGCGGTATCGCCCCCGCCGACCACTGCCACGGTCTTATTCCGATAGAAGAACCCGTCGCAAGTGGCGCACGCCGACACGCCGCGCCCCTTATACTCCTCCTCGGAGGGTATGCCGAGGAACTTCGCCTTGGCACCCGTGGCAATGATGACCGTATCAGCCTCGTACAAGTCGGTATCGTCCACCCACACGCGCTTGGGCGACACTGCAAAGTCCACCTTTGTTACCACGCCCGAAACGAACTGTGTACCAAAGCGTTCGGCTTGCCGCCGCAGGTCGTCCATCATCTGAAACGGGGCAACGCCATCGGGGTAACCGGGGAAATTCTCCACCTCGGTGGTAATCATCAGTTGTCCGCCCACTTGCGCTCCCTCGATGAGAACAGGGGAGAGATTGGCACGAGAGGCATAGATGGCTGCCGTATAGCCCGCAGGGCCGGAACCGATTATCAAAGTCCTTACAGTCATTGTATCAATTAACAATTAAAAATTAACAATTAACATGCAGCGTGGAGTCTAATTGTGCATTATGCATTGTGCATTATGCATTGTTATTGTATCCTCATTGCATCCTCATTACTTTGGAAGAGGAATTGCGGTTTAGCGCAGGTCGTTGAGGTAGGCGTCGGGATAGTCGAGGCGGAACGAGGCAGGGGCGGGGATGTAATGCGGCTGCTTGAAAGTCAGCGTTGTGAGGCGTTTACCCTCTTTCATCTCGACCGATAGGGGAAGGAAGACTGTTTTCGCAGATTCTGTTGTCTGTGTTGTCTGTGTAGCCTTTGCTGACTGCTCTGTTTGTGTAGTCTTTGCCGTTGCCTCCGTGGGGCGGGTCTTCTTCAGGCGGAGCGTAAAGCGTTGAATACCTGCCGTTTGGTCGCTCGGCGTAAGGGTAATAACAGTCTGTGTGTTGTCCTTTGCGGCACGCTCCGACACGGTGCAGACTGTCGCCAAGGCTTGGGCATAGAGGAATGGATTTGCCTCCGTCAGTTCATCCGCCGTGGGCGTGGAGAGCGTCAATTCGTCCGACGAGGCACTATAGACATAGAGCGTCGTGCCGTCGTACGCCGCCTCGGTGTCGAACATCGTAAGGCGGAACTGCTTGCCCTGCATCGTAATCTCGCCCGGGTAGTTCATCGGCTGCGACACCTCTTCGGTCACCGTGATAGTGAATTCGGATTGGAGCGTATGCTGCTCCAAGTAGGCGAAGAATGTATCCAAAGTGCCTGCCATAAGCGGTGATAACAGGCAGAGTAGCAGGCAAGTAAGTGTTATACGGAAGTATGTCGTCTTCATAGGGGTTATCCGTTTTTAGTTCACGCCGAGGTCTTGGAGGATACGGTCGAGGGAGTCCAAGTCGGTGATAAGCACCTCGCGCCCCTTGGGGCCTTTGTTGGGACCGACAATGCCCGCCGCCTCGAGTTGGTCGGAGAGTTTGCCCGCACGGTTGTAGCCTATCTCGAACGCCCGTTGCAGGCGGGAGGTAGAGCCCTCCTGCTTGGTGACGACATAGCGTGCCACATCGGCGAACATCGGGTCGAGCCGCTTCATATCCACACTGCCCGGCGAGAGCGCATCTTCCTGACCCTCAGGGATATACTCTGGCAACTGGTACGGCTCTGTATAACGCTGCTGGTGTTCGATATGCTCCACAATAGCGTCCACCTCGGGGGTATCGACAAAGGCGCACTGGATACGGGTAATCGTGCTGTTGCCCGAATAGAGCATATCGCCCCGCCCGATGAGTTGCTCTGCACCCTTGGCGTCCAGCACGGTGCGGGAGTCGATGACAGACTGTGTACGCAGTGCGATACGGGTCGGGATATTCGCCTTGATGACACCCGTCACGATACTGACGGACGGACGCTGCGTGGCGAGAATCATGTGCATACCCACGGCACGGGCTTTCTGCGTGATACGGGCGATAGGCGTTTCGACCTGCTTGCCCGCCTGCATGATAAAGTCGCCGTACTCGTCGATAATAATCACAATATAAGGCAGATAGCGGTGGTGAAGCGAGTCTGCGATGAGTTTCTCGGGGTTCAAGCGGCGGTGGATGAACTTGTCGTTGTAGTCCTCCAGATTGCGCACGCCCGCCGCCATGAGCAGTTTATAGCGGTTCTCCATCTCGATGACGAGGGAGTTGAGGGTGTTAATGACCTTATCGCAGTCGGTAATGACAATATCGTTCTCGTCCACATCGGGCATGGCGGCGAGGTAATGGCGCAGGAGGGGCTTATACGGTGCAAACTCCACCATCTTCGGGTCCACCATGACGAACTTCAACTCGGCGGGGTGTTTCTTATAGAGCAGCGAAGTGATTATGGCGTTGATTGCCACGGACTTACCCTGCCCCGTAGCACCTGCGACGAGCAAGTGCGGCGTCTTGGCGAGGTCGAACATAAAGACCTCGTTGGTGATAGTACGCCCTATCGCCACGGGCAGGCGCATCTTCTTCTCTTCCTGGAAGCGTTTGGAGGCGATGACGGAGTGCATGGACACGATTTGGGCGTTCTCGTTCGGGACCTCAATACCGACCGTACCCTTGCCCGGCATGGGGGCAATCATACGGATACCCGTTGCCGCAAGCGACATCATGATGTCGTTCTCGAGGCTCTGTATCTTCGAGATTTTGATGCCCGCTTTGGGGACAATCTCGTAGAGTGTTACGGTGGGGCCGACGGTGGCCTTGATAGAATCTATCTCGATGCCGAAGTTGCGCAGGGTCTCGACAATGCGCTTGGCGTTGGCGTTCTGCTCGTCCTTATTGATGACCGTACCCGTCTCATTATCATAAACTTTGAGCAAGTCGAGCGAGGGAAACTTATAGTACTCCAAGTCCTTGCGCGGGTCGTAGGGACCGAGTTTCGCCAGCAGGTCTTCCGCTGCGTCCGCCATCTCGACGGGCTTGGTGTCGTTGATGTCGATCGCCACCTCCGAATCGGGGTCGTCCTGTGCGTCGGCGTTCTCGTCTTCGTCCCCGTCATCGGGGTCGTCGCCCGCCGTATCGGGTTGGTCTTCTGCAGAAACGGTATCGTCGCCGGGGTTCTCCTCGACGGTGAAAGTGAAGTCATTGCCCGTGTCTTCGTCCCCGTCCTCCGAGGGCGTTTCGTCTATCGTCAGGTCTATCGTTCCCGAGGGAGCGTCAGCGTCTATATCCGTCGGCTCTTCGGCGGTATTGTCTTGGTTATCAATCGTTTCCTCCCCAACGGGCTTGGGCTTGCGGCGGAAGAGCGACTTGCACCACTGCCCTATTTGGCGGACATGGGCGGGGAACTCACGGTCGGAGAGGATGAGGAAGATGAGCAGCAGTACCGCCCACACGATGCAGAAGCCGACGGGCTGTATGTACGAGGTCAGCAGGCGTGCGAACCATGCGCCGTACGCCCCGCCCCAACGGAAAGAGCCTACTGCGCTTATCTGTTGCAGGAAGCCGAAGAGTACAGGCAACCACAGCAGCCAGAATGCGCAGCAGAACGAGGTGCGCAGCAGCGGCAGACGCGCGATACGCACCCGCAGCAGACGCACGCCGTACACGACCAGCAGCACCACCCACAGCAGTGCCGCCACGCCGAATGCGCCGTCTATCAAGAAGTTAGACACGGCAGCCCCGGGCAGCCCCAGCCAGTTCTGTATCTCCAGGCGGTGCTCCACTCGCTCGTCGTGCGACATGCCGAGCAGCGACTGGTCGGCACGCCCCGTGAAGAAGAAACTGCAGTAGGCAATCAGCAGCAACAGTGCCACCGTAAGCAGCAGGCAGCCGCAGACCATACTGGTGCGCGGGTCGAGAAAAAAAGCGGAGAAGCGTTGTTTGAGCGTAGGTTTCTCTACCTCAATGGTATAACTCTCCGCCTCTTTTGCAGAAGTGTTGGTATGTGTAGCGCGTCGAGGCATGGCATTTCAAATTAGCGTGCAAAGATACACATTTTTTCTCGGTTCTGCAAATCCGAAGGGAGATTTTTTTGTGGCAACCGGCGTGTCGCCGGAGACAACAAATTCCTTTGAACGGACGCCTGCGGCGTATGGACACGAATTGACATAAAGAACAAAGAATAATTATCCTCCAAATACACGAAAAATTATCCAAATAGTGGCGTGTCGCAACGGACAACCGGCGTGTCGCCGAAGACAATAATTCAATGCACAATGCTAAATGCACAATGCTAAATGACTTTTGTGAACGGACGGCTATCGCCGTATGGACATAAATGTTGGGGTAGGAACAGGGTAACATCAGGGAAAGAACAGGGAGAGGGTGTGGGTGTTCTATAGTGGTGTGAGGTTGGGTTGAGGCGGTTGGTTTGGTTGTGTGTGGGGGGCATAAAAAGTGCCGTATAGTATCTTGCTCGAGAAAACTCCTAAGAATAGGATTTGAGGTGTACCTTTCCCTTTGTAATCCGACTCCTCAACCGCTCGGCTATATTGCTATAGTGTCATCGCAGGCTTGTGTCGGCACGCCATCAGTTAGGCATTTACCCCGGTTAATTGTATTTGTTGAGTTTTCCGGTCTCTGTACTATACGGCACTGTGTATATTAATAGATGTTAGATCGCTTTTGGCTACAAGACTGTCCCTGCGGGACTGTTAGACCGCCTTTGGCTGTTAGAAGTTAGACCGTCCTGCGGACTGTTAGACCGCCTTCGGCTGTTAGAGGTTGGCGTGGTGGAGTCGGCGCAGTATAGTCAAACGGTTTGTTCCAAACCGTCGCGGGTGAGGACACCCACGCCCCCAGGCTGCCGGATGTTTAACCGTCTATTGGTCTTGTTGGTCTTGTTAGTCTTGTTGGTCTTGTTAGTCTTATTAGTCTTGTTAGTCTTATGGTTCTTATTAGTCTTATTGTCTCATTGGTCTTATTTGTCTTATTGGTCCAATTGGTCTAATTAGTCCTATAAGAGCAAGGTCAATTCCCCTGCTAATTCTTAATTCTTAATTCCTAATTCTTAATTACCTATTGTGCCATCCTATGGTCAGCACAACACGATGGGTGTTGGTCTGCATGTCATAGGCGGTGGCGTATTCGTGCGCATAGCAATCTATGCGCTGCATAGCAAATTGGTAGGCGAGTTGGGCTATCATCGAACGCCCGCGATACCCGATACCGACGCTGATATACTGCGTGCGCAAAAGGTTCTGCGAGTCGGTATCCGTGCGCACCGAGTTATATCCTATCGCCAACGGAGCGTATTTCTTGAAGGTGGATTCATAGACATAGCCCGCATTGAGATACAGACCGCTTATCGGCACTACCTCTACACCCAGCCTCAGCGCATGCACATCGTCCCTGTCGCTACAATGCGAATAGTCGTACTGGGCGGAAATAAGCCCATAGTGTCCCCACTGCCATG
>CAVFIY010000129.1:0-5996 GCA_963622435.1 Bacteroides uniformis
TCGTCAGACTGCAATCCGAACGTTGCGTACCAAACGGGATTCGAGCCGAGTATATTGCTCGTTTCTATATGCAATTCGGTCTGCCCGAGTTGCGCATGCATTGCGTCAATCTGCTCGAAATCAATACTTTGTGCTGATACTTGTGCTGCCAACCAATCAACGGTCTTATGCGAAGGGTGGGGGTTCGGTAGGGTGAATTTGAGGCGTGTATCGGGCAGTTTGGCAAGCATACTGTCGAGTTGGAAATCCACACCTAACAGACGAATATCGCCGCTGAATTGCCCCCGTTCCAACCGCATTTCCGTGAGGTCGCTAAGGTGAATCTTCGCCTTGACTTCTCCCTGTCCTTTCCCTGATGTTACCATGTTGTTAGGCAGGAAATATGCGATGTCCGGCAGGTGCAAATCGGCGTTCAATTTGAGGTCGAGCAACATATCCGCCATGAGTTCGGACACCTTGCCCGAGAGAGCCACCTTACTGTCCAAAGTCTTTGCCGTCAGCGAGTGTATCTGTACCGCACTCGCCTTGTCGTCATTGAGGTCGATATGTGCATCCGCATCCAAGTTCACATCGCGCAGCGTGTAGGGCAGTGCAGCGTACTTGCCGCGCCCCTCTTCGAGTACCAAGTGCGCATCCACCAACGGCATGTGCGTGCTGCTGTACACGCCCTGTACATCCACATCCGGCGACACGCACCCGTCCACCTCGATGTCGCGGAGCATATCCGTCAGCGACGGCGGCAGCAACGCCAGGAGCGGGGCAATCTGCCACGCGTGCGCACGCGCGTGCATATTTAAGGAGATAGAGTCGACAATGTCCACCGTGCCGTCCAACTGCAGGGCAAATTCATTCACTTGCAGCGTCGCCTTGCGGAGCGCAAAGTGCATCGTTTCCAAGTCCACCGAAGCGGGTATGGAAACCGCAACTTGCAGACTGTCTGCGTATTGCGTGCCGCCAAGCGTGGCACTCACCGCCTCTGACCGGAGGGTGAGCAGCACATCGTCCCAACTGCCGACACGCGCCGCCAGGGTAGTGTTCGCCAACGAGGCGAAGATGCTGTCTTTCTCATCCACAAAAGAGATGTACCGCCCCTCAATGCGAGCGGCGTCTATGCGGAGTTGGTCGAAAGGAAGTCCTGAAGAGGTGGTGTCTGTCGCCGTCGTAGTGTCCGTCGAGAGGGCAAACACATCGTAGTTGGTCGTTCCGTCGGCGGCGATATAGATGTTCGCTACCGCATGGGGCAGTGATAACTCCTTTACTACCAGATTGTTGTGCTTTAGGAACTCCACGACATTCACCGTGGCGGTTACCTTCGGCGCAGCCAACAGCGTGTCGCTCTGTGCGCCCGCTTTGGGGTTGATGAGGTAGAGTCCGTCGATATGTAAACCGAACTCGGGGAAAGTGGAGAAGAAGGTCAAATCCACCTCGCCCACCTCGTGTTCGCAGGTAATGTACTCATCCGCTACCTGTCGCACGATAGGTGTCAAGCGAGACGGCGTGAATACAGTCCATACCACAATCCCGATGCCTACCAGTGCCACGAGCAGCACGCCTCCCACGACCGCCGCCGCAGTAATACCGAATATCTTCCAAAAGCGTTTCATACAAACTATCAACTCCTCAACTCATTCAACCGATTAAACTTCTCCTAAACTCCTCCACTTTTCAACTCCTCAACTGACTCACCGTACCACTTTCTTGAACGAGAACTTGTTGTTCTTTTGCTCTTTCTCGTAGTACGCCAATTCGGTGGAGGTCAGTTTCGTCACGATATAGTTCTTGGGGATTTCCGCTCCGTCGTTGTCCATAAGGTGGAGTTCCAGGAGGGCACCTGTCTTCTCGGTGAACGCCCACTTAAACCAGCCGTTCCCGCCCTGGTTTCCTGACACATCTTCTTCTGTCATTTCGTCTGCCTCGTCCCATTCGTATCCGAGTTGATACTCATCACTTTGGCGGGTGTCAGTGAAGCGTACATAGCGTTGTGTTCCGTCCTCGAGCCAGTACCCGTATAGGTTACTTGTGGAGAATGTTACATCGTCTTTCTGACAAGCGGTCATCGCCAGCCCCATAAGAGCCACCACCGCCATGCGTACAATACTCTTTTTCATTCCTATTTGTATTAAAGATTCTTCTATTTAGTGTATTACTTAATTGTATACGAGATATTTCCTATTCATATACGAGATACTACTTATCTCCGTTATGCCTTTTGTATCCGAACCTTCACCGTGTATCCGTCCATCTCGAGCGCTTGCGGGTCGGACACTTGGTCAACGAGCGTGAGCGAGGTGGCGAGCACTTGCGATGCGATGTACTCTCCGCAGTGTTCCACGGCGGCGGCAATCTTCTCGTTACGCTCTATCTCGATGGCGATTCGGTCGGTTATCTCCAGTCCGGAGGTCTTGCGCAGATTCTGAATACGATTTATCAGTTCGCGCGCGATACCTTCCTCTATCAGCGCCTCGTTCAGTTCGATGTCGAGGGCAATGGTCAGCACGCCGTTGTTGGCGACGAGCCAGCCCGGCATGTCCTCGGTGATGATATCCACATCCTCCGCCACGAGGTCGATGTCGAGCAGTCGGAAGGTCCCCGCTGCCTCAAACGCCGCGATGTCCTCTTGGCTCATTTGCCCGATAGCGACCGCTAATTCTTTCATCTTACCGCCCACCTTTTTGCCGAGCACCTTGAAGTTCGGTTTTATCTTTTTCACCAACTTCACATCGGAGTCTTCGGCACGCACGATTTCTAATTCCTTCACATTCACTTCCGCCTTTATCAGGTCCTGCACATGGAGCAACGCCGCCAGCGTATCTGCATCCGGAGCGGGTATCACGGCTTTCTGCAGCGGCTGACGCACATTCTTCTCTGCCCGCTTGCGGAGGCTCAGCAGCATCGAGGTCGCCTGTTGCGCCAGATACATCGAGCGTTCCAATTGCTTGTCTATCAGTGCCGAATCGGCTTTCGGCCAATCGCTCAGGTGTACCGTCTCGCCCGTCAGGTCACGGTAGAGTCGGTCGCCGAAGAACGGTGCATTCGGCGCCATCAGTTGTGCCACCACGCGCAGACACTCGTAGAGCGTGCTGTATGCCGCCTGCTTGTCGGCATCCATCTCGCCGCCCCAGAACCGCTTGCGGTTCAGACGCACATACCAGTTGCTCAGGTCGTCCTGCACGAAATCCGAAATCGCACGCCCCGCTTTGGTCGGCTCGTACGCCTCGTACGCCGCTGTCACCTCCTCGACGAGCGAATTCAGTCGGCTCAGAATCCATCGGTCTATCTCCTGCTTTTCTCCGCAGTCGGTCGAAGCCTCCCAGCCGTCCACATTGGCGTAGAGCGCAAAGAAACTATAGGTGTTATAGAGTGTCCCGAAGAACTTCCGACGAATCTCATCCACGCCCTCGGGGTCGAACTTCAGGTTCTCCCACGGGCTCGAGTTGGTCAGCATATACCACCTAACGGCATCGGCGCCGTACTTGTCGAGTGTCGAGAACGGGTCAACGGCATTGCCCAACCGCTTCGACATCTTGTTTCCGTTCTTGTCGAGTACCAATCCGTTGGAAATCACATTCTTGTACGCCACTTTGTCTTCTATCATCGTGTGAATGGCGTGCAGCGTAAAGAACCACCCGCGGGTCTGGTCTACGCCCTCCGAGATAAAGTCAGCGGTGCGCGGAGCGTCTTGATTCTCAAACGGATAGTGGTTTTGTGCGTACGGCATGGCGCCCGAGTCGAACCACACGTCTATCAGGTCGAGTTCTCGCTTCATGGGCTTGCCGCTCGGCGAGCAGAGAATGATGTTGTCCACGTAGGGTCGGTGCAGGTCGATCACCGACGGGTCGTAATTCTCTTTCGAGTAGTCGCCCGCTTTGTGTTTCGGCCACGGGTTCTCTTTCATGAATCCCGCTACCACTGCCTTATCTATTTCCTCAAACAGTTCCTGTATCGAGCCTATGCAGATCTCCTCCTGCCCGTCTTCCGTGCGCCAAATCGGCAGCGGCGTGCCCCAGTAGCGCGAGCGGGACAGGTTCCAGTCGTTCAGGTTCTCGAGCCACTTGCCGAAGCGCCCCGTACCGGTCGATTCGGGCTGCCAGTGAATGGTCTTGTTGAGCCGAATCATCTCCTCGCGCGCCTTGGTGGAGCGAATAAACCACGAGTCGAGCGGGTAGTAGAGCACAGGCTTGTCCGTGCGCCAGCAGTGCGGATAGGTATGTACATGCTTCTCGATGCGGAACGCCTTGTTCGTGCTCTTCAGCACCATGCATATCGCCACATCCAAGGTCTCGTCTTTTTCCGTCAGCGTCGGGTCGTACGCATTTTTCACGAAGCGCCCTGCCCACGGCGTATAGGCCTCTGTATCAATATGTTTTGCCACGAAATCGGGGTCGAGGTCGTCGAGAAGGAAGAACTTGCCCGTCATATCCACCATCGGCCGTTGCTCGCCTTTCTTGGTAACGAAAATCATGCCCGCGATGCCCGCTTTCTTGGCCACGAACGCATCGTCTGCACCGAAGGTCGGCGCAATATGCACAATGCCCGTACCGTCTTCGGTCGTCACGTAGTCGCCCGCAATCACACGGAACGCATCGCCGTCGGGTTTCGCCCACGGAATGAGTTGCTCGTATTCGAGCCCCACGAGGTCCGTTCCTTTGCCTCGCCAGAGTATCTCCGGCGCCTCGCCCAACTCTTTGCCATACGCACCCAATCGTGCCTCCGCCAGCAAGTAGAGTGCTTCGATTTTGGTGTACGGATTCTCGCCCCGAACCACTACATAGTCTATTTTCGGTCCCACGCAGAGGGCGGTGTTGCTCGGCAGCGTCCACGGCGTTGTCGTCCATGCCAAGGCATACAGCGGCAGGCTGCTTTCGATACCAAACTTGCCATTCGTAATCCGTAATTCTTCATTCTTAATTAAAAATTGGGCAGTGCAAGTGGTATCTTTCACATCCCGATAGCAGCCCGGCTGATTCAGCTCGTGCGACGACAGCCCCGTTCCCGCAGCAGGCGAGTACGGCTGAATGGTGTAGCCCTTGTACAAATATCCGTTCTGATACAGTTGCTTGAGCAGGTACCACAGGCTCTCGATGTATTTGTTGTCGTAGGTGATATACGGATTTTCCAAATCCACCCAGTAGCCCATTTGCTTGGTCAGTGCCGTCCATTCTTTGGTGTATTTCATCACCTCACGGCGGCAGGCGGCGTTGTACTCATCCACGCTGATTTTCTTGCCGATATCCTCTTTTGTGATGCCGAGCATCTTCTCCACGCCGAGCTCCACGGGCAGTCCGTGCGTGTCCCAGCCGGCCTTGCGTTGCACCTGATAGCCCTGCATGGTCTTGTAGCGGCAGAAGGTATCTTTTATAGTGCGGGCGAGTACGTGGTGAATACCCGGCATGCCGTTTGCCGAAGGAGGGCCTTCGAAAAACAGAAAGGCGGGGTGTCCCGCGCGGGTTTCGATACTTTTGTGGAACAGGTCTTCCTTTTCCCAATCGGCGAGCACTTCTCGGCTCACCTCCGACAGATTCAGTTGCTTATACTCTTTGAATTTCTTCATATCTCGAACGATAATCGTTGCTTATTATGGTTCATTTCCGTGCATTTTGCGGCAGGTTTACCCGCTTTTTGGGGCGATTCACCCGCTTTTTGGGGCGACTCGCTTGCTTTTTGTATTCAATTTGCCTACTCTGCGCAAAATAGCGCACAAAGTTACAACAAAAAAGCGAACTATGCAAGCCACCTCAACGGTTTGGCACAAACCGCCCGATTTGCAGGGCATATTAATTGTTAATTGTTAATTGTTAATTTCCCCCTCTTGGGGGAATTTTTGCATAATTGGAATATAATTTGTACCTTTGCAGGCTTTTTCTATTGTAACAGCGGCGTGAGCCGAAAACTATGTTTTTACAAATACTGAAATCGAAGATTCACCGTGTTCAGGTGACGGAAGCTAACTTAGAGTACATCGGAAGTATCACAATAGACGAGGACCTGATGGATGC
>CAVFIY010000130.1:0-5992 GCA_963622435.1 Bacteroides uniformis
GCGGACGCATGATACGCCAGCTTGGTCCGTAATCTTTCATTTTCAGGACATATATACGGCGGCATTTCGCCACCACCTCATCATATTGTTCCGCAGTATTCATTATTTTTTGTTGCGCGTTGAATGTTTAGCGTAAGCGAGATTAAGATAGCATACTATCGGTACACTATACATAAGGAAAACAGAGACGTTGCGTGTGCAAACATACTATGACCTCCCTTTTCTCGAAATACGCTGCAAAGATACAAAAAAAAGAGGTATTTTGCAACGACAAAAGTAAATGAAATACGGCGGGGTCTATAGAAAACTATCGACACACCGCCGTATCTCGTTGAGTATGAACAGTATATAAGTCTATTTGCTCTATGTAAAAAGACTTATTGTACGACCACTTTTATTGCTCGATCGGTCGTGCGGATGATATAAATACCCGCTGCGGGAGCGACAAAGGTAGCAAAGTCCGTATCGTGTGCCGTGCCTATCAGTTGCCCTGCTGCATTGATGAGGCGTATTTCTTTCTGTTCGGCTGTGGTCGATACCTCTATCGTTCGTCTGTCAATGCGAACGGTCAGCCCTGCTTCGGCGGCATCAATAGCGGTGCTGTTCGCCTTGAAATACGGGCGAATGACATAGTCTTGGTCTATGGTAATCAAGAGCAGCGAGTCTGTTGTTTGCTCTCCGTTGACCACCCAATAGTCAAAGATATAATGCGCATTTGCGATAGGCGTTAGGGGTAATTTCGCACCGTATGGGTAAATGTGTTCACCGGTGGCTATCGATGCCTTTCCGTTTTCGGCAGGCTCAATCGTTACGGTGAACGAGAGTGCCTCGAAGAACGCCGTCAGTTCGTAGTCGTCGTACATATCTAGCGTGCGTGTGGCGTTTTTGTCTCCGTCGCTCCAGCGGCTGAATGCATAACCTGCTGTGGGTGTGGCGATTATCTCCACTTGCTCGCCCGACCGATAGGTGCCGTTCACCTCTTCGTTTACCGTTCCGCCCGTGCCGGCAGTCAGCGTGAGCGTGTAGGTCTTGGTGAAAGTCGCCCGCAGGTCGTCATAGTCTTGGTCGATAGTGATGGTGCGTCGTGCCGTGCGGTTGTTGTCGTTCCATTTGTTAAAGACATAGCCTTTGCTAGGCGTTGCCACTATCTCCACTTCCGTTCCCTCGGCGTATTGCCCGTTCACTTCTTCGTTTACCGTGCCGCCCGTGCCTGCCGAGATGGTCAGGTTGTAGTACCGCACGAGTGAGAATTCTTTCTGCGCCGGCTGTCCTAAAACGGTCGTTTCGTCATCAGCCAACGGGGTAACGGTGAGGGTGTAACGCCCTGTTTTTGAGTAACTAAAGGAGTATTGCTGCCGTGCAACTACCTCATTTTGAACCTCCTCGCCTGTCGAGTTCGTAACAACGACATGGAATTTCGGTGCTTCGCTCTGCCAAGTCGCCGTTGCACGGAGATTTGATGTTGCCGAAATACTCAAGTTGCTGATTCTGTATACTTTTACTTCGAAGGTATTCCCTTTCTTGAATCCCATGAATCTTCCGTCTTCCGTCGCAGCATATACAACCCACGAGTAGGTACCACTTTGCGTGAATGTGTGTGTAAAGTGAGTCGTTTGTACGATATCTTGCAAATAAAGACTGTCATTGTCGTCGTAGATATAAACGACATAGCGTGGTGCAATTGTCGTAGCCTCCCAGGTAAAAGTATAGGTCGTACTGTCGGTAGTTGCCACCTGTAAGTTCGAAGGCTCGTAAGGGTTCTTCTCTACCAGCACATCGGGACCTTGTACAAAGTTGGATAGCATATCGTAATTGCTGTTAATGGCGCATATTTGCCATGTTATCAGCGTGTTATCAAATCCAGATGCATTTAGAGTCAATGAAGTGCCCTGAGTAGTTGTGCTATATGTGTTGTCATCCCAAGTGAGATAAACAAAAAATAGATCACTTTTCTTTGCTTCCCACGAAAGTGTGATACTACCGAAGTTACTGCTCCCTTGCAAGTTGTAGGGGGTGTACAGGTATTTCTCTTCGCTCATCATGAATACCGAGTCTGCCGTTACGGTAATCGGGAACCGCCGTTCGCCATGTGCCGCTTTGGTGAGAATGGGGTAGATAGTCACCCCATTGTCGGTGCTAACTCCTATGCTAACCTCGTATCGCCCTGCGGGAATAGAGGCGAGCGAGTAAGATTCTTCAACAGGACTTGTATAGTAGTAGCCGGGTTTGAGGTTGAAAAAATCTCCTTGAATGGTGGTATAGACGCTGTTGTCTGTATTATATAAGGTGCATGTCACGCTCCCGTCCACAGTCTGCACACCGCTGTTCATGAAAGGGTAGATGGCGAATGTCAAATACCCGTACGCTTTCCCAATACGAGGCGAACCGGTGTAATAGACAGAGTCTGCGGTGATTAGGGGTATAGCCTTGCCGCCTTGGTCGGGCTGAATTCCCGTGAATGCCGTTACTCGTTCGGTGAATGCCGAGCCACTCGCTGCACCGCCCGTACCTTGCCCGTATGGTGCCAGTGCCGAGATAGCGAAATAGGCATCGTAGTAACCATTCCAACCCCAGTTAATATGCACATAACCATTCGATTGCATTCCGTCCGGTACAAACGCATGCCCTTCGTCTTGGGTAGTGCGCCCGCTCATAAAAATCGGGTGTCCCGCCTGCAGGTCTTGTCCGATGATGGTCAGCATCTCGGTTTCGTCCATGCAGTCCTTTGGCAGTACGCGTATGCTCTCATCGTACCCGAAGTACTGTGTGAGGGCATTCATCATTACATTGCCGTTTGCCCCGCTGCCGCCGTTTGCGGCAATGTCATAACTCATATCGCACGCAATACCCACATGCGACATCAGCGTGGCAACCGCCGTGGCTTGGGTGGTGGTGTAGGTGCTGTTGTAGTCGGGAATCATGTTGTCCCAATCGTAGGTTGTACTGCTGAAATCTGCGGATAGAGTTTGATTGTTCCATGTGTAGGAGTGCGAACCGGTACCCTGTTTCGGGTATTTGTGGCAGTACATGATTTGGCTGACCGCCGTTGCCACACAGCCCGTCACGCAGTTTGTGCCGTTTATAGTGGGGCAGAGGTTGTTGAAAGGTGTACCTTGTCCCCAAACGGTCTTCCCTAATAGGGGAGCGATAGTAGGGTAGGTCGTGCTGTCGTTTACCTCTTCTTGTGCTTTCGCTTGTCCTGCTTGTGCTATCTCGTGGGCGTACATCTGCAGCCAGAAGCGCAGGTTGTCGGGGATGTCTTCTTCCGTGAAAGTGCCGCTGTCCGCATAGCCGAGAATGGTGCGGGCATTGTCGTCGGCGGATACAATCACGAATCCGCCGTCTGCTTGTTCGTTGTTGAAGATGTAGAGCGCAGGCGTCTGATTATCTTGCACTTGGGTGTATGCCAACTGCATCGGTTGAGAGATAGATTGCGTTCTGCGTGCGGCTTGCATGCGTTGTGCAATCGGTTGGTTCGTGCCGGCAGCAAATCGTCCGGCAATCTCTGCCGCTTGTTGGGCAGTTCGAGGTGCTGCTACGACCAAAAGCGTCCATAGCAAACATCCGATCAAAGGAATAAATCTCTTCATGGCGCCTAATAATTGGTTGAACTATATTACTGTTGCAATAAAATAAACAGTGGGTATCACATCCGCAGCCTGGGGGCGTGGGTGTCCCCACCCGCGGCGGTTTGGAACAAACCGTTTGACTCGTTACTGCCCCTAGATCCTCTAGATTCCCTAGATTCCCTAGATTCCCTAGTTCTACTAGCCCGCAGCCTGGGGGCGTGGGTGTCCTCACCCGCGGTGGTTTGGAACAAATCGGTTGACTCGTTACTGCCCCTAGATCCTCTAGATTACCTAGATTCTCTAGATTCTCTAGATTACCTAGATTCCCTAGATTTCCTAGATTTCCTAGATTTCCTAGTTCTACTAGCCCGCAGCCTGGGGGCGTGGGTGTCCTCACCCGCGACGGTTTGGAACAAACCGATTGACCATACTCCGCCGCCTCCCCTTAAGAACCCACTTGTCAGCCCCATTTGCCCATACTCGGCATGTTAATTGTTAACTGTTAATTATTAATTGATAGTTTCCTTGCATGTTAATTGTTAATTCTTAATTGTTAATTGGACTTCTCCCTGTTCTTTCCCTGATGTTACCCTGTTCTTGCCCAATCCTCCTTTGATTGAAAACCGCTGCAAAGGTACACTATTTTCTCACCCCTTGTTGGTCATCTATTCCCAATTCTGCATTTTTTTTCTTCTCCTTATATATACTCCTCACTTTCTACTTTCTACTCTCTACTCTCTACTTCTTTCAACTCTCAACTCTCAACTTTCAACTGAGAAACCTCCTCCTTGCTCACCAATTTCTGCTCTCCCGTTGTCATATTTTTGAGCATTACTTTCCCCGCAGCCATCTCGTCGCCGCCCACGATGGCAACAAACGGGATCTGTTTTGCGTCGGCGTAGCCCAACTGTTTTTTCATTTTTGTCGGCTCGGGATATACCTCCACCCGCATGCCGGCAGCCCGCAGGTCTTTCGCCCAAGTCAGTGCGTAGCGCAGTTCCGCCTCGCCGAACGACACGAATAGCAGTTCTGTAGTTGTCTGTAAGTCAGCAGGATAGAGATTGAGTTCCGTCAGTACATCGTATATCCGGTCTGCGCCGAATGAGATGCCAACGCCCGACACGCCCGGCATGCCGAATATGCCCGTCAGGTTGTCGTAGCGCCCGCCGCCGGTGATACTTCCCATCTGTACATTGAGTGCTTTCACTTCGAAAATTGCCCCCGTGTAGTAGTTCAGCCCCCGCGCGAGACAGAGGTCGAGTTCGATGTTCAGCCCCACGCCGGCAGCCTCCACGAGGTCGAAAATGGTCGTCATCTCCTCAATACCCTTGCACCCTGTCTCCGACTCGGCGAGTACCGTCTTCAACTGTTCCAACTTCGCCCGATTGTCCCCCGTCAGGTTCAAAATGGGCTGCAGTGCCTCCACCGCTGACTCGGGTAACCCTTTCTCTATCAGTTCTTTATTGACATTCTCGATGCCTATCTTGTCTAGTTTGTCAATCGCCACTGTAATGTCTGTTATCTTGTCGGGCTGCCCGATTACCTCGGCGATGCCGGCGAGTATTTTGCGGTTGTTGATGTGCAGACATACATTGATTTTCAGGCGTTTATACACTTCTTCCACTATCTCGATGAGTTCCAATTCACTCACGAGTGAGTCCGTACCCACTACATCCACATCGCACTGATAGAATTCACGGTAGCGTCCTTTCTGCGGTCGGTCTGCCCGCCACACGGGCTGTATCTGAAAACGCTTAAAGGGGAACTGAATCTCCTCACGGTGTTGTACTACGAATCGTGCAAAAGGAACGGTCAGGTCATAGCGTAACCCCTTCTCGCTCACGATGTTAGTTGCTTTTCCGATGCTCAAATCGTCCTGCATTTTCTCCCGCAGGGGGCTGACCCAATCGCCCGAGTTGAGTATTTTGAACAGCAGTTTGTCCCCCTCTTCGCCGTACTTGCCCATCAGAGTTGACAGGTTTTCCATAGCGGGTGTTTCAATCTGCTGAAAACCATAGAGGGCGAATACGCTCTTTATAGTGTCGAAGATATAGTTTCGTCGTGCCATCTCCAGTGTGGAGAAGTCACGCGTTCCCTTTGGTATACTAGGCTTGGTCATATTTCTTCTAATTAAGAATTACGAATTATGAATGATGAATTACTAGTTGCGTTCTATATTATCTACTAATTATTAGTTACTTTTCCCCCTCCTTTGGAGGGGTCGGGAGAGGTCTTTCTCCCCTCCTTTGGAGGGGCAAGGGGAGGTCTTTCTTTTATTTTTCGCGAGCGCAGCGAGCAGGAACATTTTCTTCTATTTTTCGTGCGCTTGCGCACAGGAAGTCTATTTAATTATGTATCTTTATTACTGTTGCAATAAAATAAACAGGGGGTATCACATCCGGCAGCCTGGGGGCGTGGGTGTC
>CAVFIY010000131.1:0-5942 GCA_963622435.1 Bacteroides uniformis
CAATGATACGCCTGCTGCTTGAGCCATGCAACCTGCTTATCTTGGACGAGCCGACCAACCACCTCGATATGCAGTCGAAAGATGTGCTGAAAGCCGCTTTGCAAGACTTCAACGGCACAGTCATCTGTGTTAGCCACGACCGTGATTTCCTCGACGGACTGGTCAGCAAAGTCTATGAGTTCGGCGGCGGTAAGGTGCGCGAACACCTCGGCGGCATCTACGATTTCCTACGCACCAAGCGGATAGACACCCTCCAAGAGTTGGAGAAGAAAGCGCCGCAATCCCCTGCCGCCAAAAGCGAAACAGGAGTTGGTAGTGCTTCGTATGCTGCACAAAAAGCAGAGGCGGCTGCCCGTCGCAAGAAAGAAAAACAGATAGCGGAAACCGAAGCTGCGATTGCCCGTTTGGAGGAGGAGCAGAAGCAAATGGAGTTGCGTATGGCAGACCCCGCCCAACAGACGCAAGAGAACTTCCACCGCTACGAGCAGATCAAACGCGAGATAGAACAACGCATGTACGAATGGGAATTACTTAATGATGAATTAGGAATTTCTTCTAATTAAGAATTATGAATTACGAATTAAGAATTGTCCATTGTGAATTGTGCATTTAGCATTGTGTATCGAGCATTGTGCATTGAAAATTGGTGCAAAGGTAATGTATTTGGGCTGTGGTTGTTGCGCATAGTGCGCAATAATGAAGATAATTTGTAAATGAGCATTGAGAACACATACAATTCATCATTCTTAATTCTTAATTCTTAATTCATAATTAGGATACAAGGTGGATACAAGGAGGATAGAAAAAAGTAGCGCATTATATATAAGATGTATATGGACGAGATAATTGAATACATCAAAGAGTTTCTGCTATATGGCGACTGCGTGATGGCAAAGCAGGTTGGCTACACGGCAGACGAGTCGCAGTGGGCGCAATACAAAGTGGTGATTGTGCCTAGTGGGCATCTCGGCAAAGAGATAGTCCTGCCCGATATGTCGCAGCCCCGAATCGACACGGCGGATAAGACTTACATTATCCGTACCGACTTGATTTACAACACTTTTTTCTTTATCTCCCGTGCCGAAGAATTGATAAATCCCCGGCGGGACAAACACGGTCGTTTCTTGGCAGAGTATTCCATACTGGGCAAAGACAACAATCTCGAAATCCCACTGGTGGATGAGTATTCACGCATCGTTATGAAACACATGGATATGGTGCGTCCCGACCACGGCTATCAGCACATCTATCTCACGCACGACATAGACAGTATTGCGCACTACCGCCACTTGCGTGGAGCAGTGGGGGCAATTCTGCGCGGACATTTTCGAGAGGTCCTTGCCGCTTGGCGTTCCGTGCATAACGACCCCGCCTACACTTTTCCGTGGATAACTGAGCAGGACAACCAAGTCCCCAACGCAGAGAAAATCTATTTTGTAAAGTACACATTGGGCAAAGGGTACGACTATCCGCAGTATTTTCATCGGAGCAAAGACTATCTGCAATTGATTGATTACCTGTGCGGTAAGGGAGCAGTATTAGGAGTGCATTCGAGTTACTATGGTCTTCCACGCCCCAACACATTGGCGGCACGCCTCTATCCGCATCAATTTAATTATCACCGCAGCCACTATCTCAACTGCTCGATAGACAATATGCAGCGAGTGGCGGATATGGGGTTCACGGACGACTTCACGATGGCGTTTGCCGACAAGGCAGGTTTCCGTCTGCAGACCACTCGTGCCGTGCGTTGGATTAACCCCAAGACCTACACGCTCACACCGCTGACGCTCCACCCGCTGACGATAATGGATTGCACATTGAGCAATGCTAACTATATGAGTCTCAGCGAAGACGAGGCATATTTCTATTCCGAGCAGTTGCTCGACCGTGTCCGCCGTTACCATGGTGAGGTTGTCCTGTTGTGGCACAACACCATTTTCCGCCCGGACACGTACCACGCCTCCCTCTATCAAAAACTCCTCAAAGGCCTCCGCCACTATACCAACCACCCGGAATGAAACTTATAACCATCATAGGTGCACGCCCACAATTTGTGAAAGCCGCAATGGTTAGCCATGCGATACAATTTCACAATGCACACTCTTCCAAACAAATAGAAGAGCGTATTTTGCATACCGGACAGCACTATGATTACAATATGAGTCGTATTTTCTTCGATGAATTGCATGTTCCGACTCCTACATGGCACTTAGGATGTAGTAATAATGTGGAAGAAATGAAACAAGCGATTGTGCCGATTATTCGTGGAAATGCAGATTACATTCTCGTTTATGGCGATACCAATTCTACATTGGCGGGAGCGTTGGCAGCGGAAGAATGTCGTATTCCCCTTATCCATATAGAGGCTGGATTGCGCAGCCACAATTTGCAGATGGCAGAGGAATACAACCGCATAGAGACCGACAAACGATCACAGATACTCTTTTGCCCGACCCATACAGCGACAAAAAACCTGCACAAAGAGGGTATTACGCAAAACATCTATCAAACGGGCGATGTGATGTATGATGCGACACTGACTTTTGGAGAGATAGCAGACAAACAGTCCTCTATATTGTCCGATTTGACACTAATGGATAAGCAATATCTATTAGCCACTGTGCATCGTGCAGAGAATACCAACTCGGTTTCCACGCTATTGGCTATATTCCATGCCTTAGAGCAACTTCCTCTGCCTATTATTCTTCCCATACACCCGAGGACAAAAAATGTAATTGCCTCAAATACACTTTTATCAGAATTTATTCACAGCACTAAGAATATACATGTTATAGAACCTGTTAGTTACATCAATATGGTGATGTTGGAAAAACACGCCTTTCGTATTTTAACCGACTCCGGTGGAGTACAAAAAGAAGCATACTTTCATCAGGTGCCATGTATTACACTCCGCAACGAAACAGAATGGGTGGAGACTCTGCAAGCGCATTGGAATATCCTCGCAGGCACTACCACACAAGGTATTTTGGGTGCGTACAACACCTCTCTTACGCTTACCCGTACTCCTATTACCGAATACGGTAACGGACATTCCGCCGAAACTATCATTGATATACTATGTCGAAACGAGTATTGATATTGTGTGAAGCCATAGCCCCCCCTGCCTATAGTCCGCGCATCCTCACCCTTGCCGCGTACTTGGTGCAGCACGGATGGCATTGCGAGATTGCTACCGAACAATGCATTGAACAACCTTTCCATACAGACATCTGTCCGATATATCAGATGCCCGCATACACGAATGTACTGGCAGACAAGGTCTTCGACGCTCGTGAGAAAGCCTTTTTCTGTTTTGTCCGACAGCATATCGACCTCATGTCTTTCGATGTCGTATTCTGTTCCTCATACTACTATTTCCCTTTGCAGACCGCACGCAGGATTGCCCGCGACTACCGCAAGCCCCTTGTTATTGACCTGCGCGATATTGCTGAACAATGGGGCAAGACTCCTTATTTCACACGCAGGGTCGTAAGCAACCCATGGCTCAACAATCTGCTGGGCAACATCTATGCCGCCATTCAGATTCGGCGGCGCAACCGCGCCTTGCACGCTGCCGGTGCCGTCACCACCATCTCACCATGGCATACCCGGTTCCTATCCCGTTTCAACCCACACACATACCTTATATACAACGGTTATGATGCCGATGAATTCGTGCCAAACTGCATGCCTTCCGATGAGTTTCTTATCACCTACTTGGGTAAACTCTACTCCACAGCGTTGCGCGACCCACGCCTGTTGTTCGAGGCACTGCGGCAATTATCCGACGAAAACCTTATCGACACCGGCAAAGTGCGGGTGCTGTTCCATACCGACCCGGGTACCATTGGTGAGTTACAGGAGTTGGGAGCGCAATACGGCATTACCGGAATGCTGGACATACGCGGCTATATTCCTCGCACGGACATTCTGCCCGTTATGCATAGTTCGTCTGTTCTGCTTGTGCTGACCACCCGCGCTACCCCCGAAGGCACACACGGTATCATCGGCACCAAGTTCTTTGAGAATATCGGAGTGGAGAAACCCATTCTGTGTACCCGTTCCGACGAGGAGTGCCTGGCAGACCTTATTCGCCAGACGAATGCGGGCTTGGCGGCTACCAATGTAGAGGAGGCTAAGGCGTTTATTTTGGATAAGTATCACGAGTGGCAGACGATTGGTTATACTCATCAAGCGGTTATCCACAAGGAGCAGTTCTCCCGTCAACACCAAGCCGAGCAGTTTGAACAATTGTTTCTGTCGCTAATAGACAAGTAATTATGCCGTTAGTGAGTGTCATAGTACCTGTTTACAATGCTGCGCCTTATTTGGTACAGTGCATAGAATCGTTGCTTTGCCAGACGCACAGAGATTTGCAAATTATCTTGGTGGATGACGGCTCTACGGATAATAGTTTGGAAATAGTCAAGCGGTATGCAGCAGAGGATGAGCGCATTACACTCTACTCACAGTCCCACCAAGGACAGTCTGCGGCGCGCAAGCTCGGGTTGCACTATGCAACAGGCGACTATATTTCTTTCATAGACTCGGATGACTATTTGGATGTTGATTTCTACGCCGTACTCCTTTCCGCTTTCCGTCCCGATACCGATGTAGTGCAAATCGGTTATCGCCGTGTGCAGGACGGTAAAGTGCTGACAGAGCAGACTCCGCATACTTTCTATCAGTACACTTCCCCGTGTTTGCGTCTTTACAGACGGGACTTTTTTATACAGCACCACCTGTCCTTTGCAGAGAGGATGATTTACGAAGATGTTGTTTTTTCCTTAGATATATGGGGGGCTCGACCAAACTACAGGCTATTGCACTATACGGGGTATAACTATCGCCTCAATCCCAAGTCCACCACCTCCACACGCCATCAGGATGCCGAGCGTGTTTTGTTCAGTTGCCTCTGCACGAAGTATCACACCACTCGTTCTTTATTCTCTAAATGCTTGATACTCTATACATATCTGCGTCTTAAAGTCCATTTCGCCTTATGCTAAATCGGAAATCTATTCTGTTCTCTGTCTTGGCACTACTGCTGCTACTGCTGCCGTGTTTGGTTACGGTATTTGTGTCTATTGATCTAAACTACTCTATCGTCAAACAAGCAGGCTATTTACTTTTGGTACTGGTCTGTCTGCTATTGCCTGCTCTTATTCTAAAGGCAAGAACCTATTTCCTCCTCGAAGGTATTTGTAATTTTCTACTCTTCCCTATCGAAATTGCTGCGTTGTATCTCAATAAACAATCCGCTACTCCACTGTTTATTGAGACCATTCTCTCAACCAATTGGGGAGAAGCCACGGAATTGCTTTCTTCTTTTTGGTGGGTTTGTCTAGCCGTTGTACTACTATGGGGTATCTACTTTTACCTCACTGCGCATATAGAAAATACCTATCTGTTTCCTCCCGCGTGGCGCAAAAGATTGTTGGCTGCCTGTGTCGTGGTATGCTTGTCTATATATGGCGCAGTGGGTATCGTCGTATGGAAATGCGCTACTGTCCGTACGGTTTCTTATATTGCTTCAAACACGCATGATAAGTTTTGGATGAAGTTTGAAAAGGTATTCCCTTACAACATATACATCGGTGTATATAAGTGGTATCAAGTCCAACAGGAGTGGAAAGATGCGCAGGCGGCTTTGGCGTCATTCCGCTTTGGTATTGCACAACGGGATAACCCTGCGAGTCCGCTTTTTATTCTCTATATCGGTGAGTCTGCTCGCTATGACCACTTCCAAGTGAACGGGTATAACCGCCCGACAACACCATACTTGGATACTTGCAGCAACCTTATCTCGTTTCACCATATTTATTCGCAAGCCAACCTAACTGCTGTTTCCATGCCTTTTATTCTCACGCGTGCCACACCGGACAATCCGGCACCACAATATACAGAACGGAGTGTGGTAGAGGCATTTGCCGAAGCGG
>CAVFIY010000132.1:0-5921 GCA_963622435.1 Bacteroides uniformis
GAGGTTAACCTATAGCGTCTGCTGAAAACACCCCCTCCAATAGTCGTTACACTATTTGGGATGCATGTATTTTGACAACCTACAAGAAGAGTGTTCGTGGCTGTTTCTATAATAGCATTGCAGTTCTCACGACTATCGTATACGGTGTTCCCTTCTTCGACCATTATAGCAGTAAGACTTTCACAACCGGAGAAAGCACTATCCCCAATACTTGTGAGGTTTTTAGGGATAGTTATCGAGATTAGTTCCGTGCAGGCACAGAAAGCAAAATTCTCAATATAGGTTACACTATTAGGTATAGTAATAGAGGTTAGCCCTGTGCAACATGCAAAGGCAGCATTTCTTATACTTGTTACACTATTGGGAATCGTTATAGAGGTAAGTTCCGCGCAAGATGTGAAAGCATACCAGCCAATACTTACTACATCGTAAGAAACGCCATTATGCAAGACAGATGAGGGGATAGTGATTGCACCACTATAGACTCTTCCATATCCTAATCCGATCACGGTAGCAGTCCAAGAGTGCCAATCCAATTCATAGTTAATTCCATCTATTAAGGCTTCCATCATAAGATAAGGTTATAATTATTCGTTTAGAGGGTAAGTCAAACTGCGCTTCGTTTGAAGCATGGGATTACAAGCACAAAGGTACTGCTTTTTGGGTGAATGGACAAATAGTACGGCAGAAAATATTTTATCGGGGAGGGGAGGTGAGAGTGGAAGCGGCGTGGGTGCGGAGGGAGGAGAGAAGGGCGGTGAGTTGGCGGGTGCGTTCGGGTTTGGTGAGGGAGAGGAAGAAAGAGCGCATCTCGTCGTAGGAGATGCTTACGCCATCGAACAGTGCGTCGCAAATGGTTTTAGTAGGTTGCGTACACACAAATACTTCCAGATCCTCCCGTTCTTGATTAAGCGGGGCAATCTTCTGTTGGAAGACACAGTTCGTTATCTCTTTGCTCCGCAGACGGCGGCGTAGTTCTATTCTAAGGGCGGTTATCTCCTTTATTCGCTTCTCGCCGTCGGACAACTGCTGCTCCAGTTCCTCCCACATCGGGCGCAGTTCGTCCTGATGACGCCGCATAAGTGCGACGTGGAAGTTCTTCATTTGCTTGTCTGCACGCTCGTTGGCTTCTTTGAGTTGTTTCCGTAGTTGTGCGATTTGGTTATTCAGATGCAGGATAGTCCCCTCCTTGGGGTCATTCTGCAAGAGTCCCTCGTGGTCGAAGATAGACACTACCTCCTCGAGTGTGTAGTGTTGGTAACGGGCTTTCGCCTCGTCGTAAAGACCGTTGATGTGCATAAAAGGTCTCCACAAAGACATGAACGGGTATATCGATTGGCGGCAGAGATTTCCCTCTGCGTCAACCAAAGTACAACCGTTGCTGCCCGACAGAGGAGAGCCTGTGATACTGCAGACCAGCCATATACGACCTGCTTCGTCCTGCCATGTGGCAGACGGTGTATGGAGCAGCCACTCGATGAGTACGCCCAAAGTGGGGCAGTGGAAGCCACTCGTACCCGTATAGGCTAGACCGTTGTACATAGGGATACGCGCCAAGAACATGCGGCTGTCCGAGAGGATACGCTCACGGTGTGTATAGAAAGTGTGGAAATAGGTGTAGAAGAGTTGTTTGTGTTTCTCTGCGGCTTCTGTATCGGGGTCTGCCTCTATCGTATCGGAGTTCGTGGCGGGCGTATCGGCTGCGATTGGGGCTGCAGCGTGTCCGACACGGAGATAGGTGCCTGTGGTGTCCGGTTGAATACGATTGGAAACGGGTTGCTCTTCGGTCTTGCTCTCAAAGCAAGGGAGTGTTCTGCCGTCAAGCAGTGTAATAGAAGGTGTCTGTGTCATAGTTTGTCAATTTTAGTGTCGAAAGGATTTCGTGGTGTCGATATGGATCGAGATGGTCTTTGTATTGATACCGCTCTTCATCGTCTTATTTATCGTTATACCCAAGTCGGTTATGTGGATTTCTTTCGTGGCGTAGTTGGTACCATACATGGAGAAAGAGTTGCGCTGTATGGTTATCTGCGGCGGACGCTCCCCTTGCTGCCACCGTTGGCAGAGTTGTACCACCTCGTCGAAAGGAATACGCACGCGGGGACACCAATCGGAGAGAATACCATAGACGCGTCGGGGATTGGCGACGACCTCTTCTCCGAAACGAGTTACGACCTTTTCTATATCATTAATAGTTAGCATAGTCAAGTGCAATAAGAAGGGATTAACCGTTGCGGAGTATGGCGGCAATGGAGATGTCGTCCGTAGAGCCTCTTTGGCTCATAAGCGGCAGGAAGTTCTGCAAGTCGCAGAGTGCCGTGTCGAAGTTCTCGGTCAGTTGCCCGTACAGTACCTTATAGAAATCGTACAGCCCCCATGCGCCCGCAAAGCAGTCTTCCGCACCGTCGGTTGCCACAAAGATTGCCTTGTACCTGTTGGCACGCTCAAAGCAGAAGCGGAACTTGTTGAGTGCGTCTTTGTCGCAGAGTGAGGTGGTGCGATTGAGGAAGCAGCGTTTGTCCCACGGTACGGGTTGCACGCAGGTGTCGTTCTTGGCGATGGCGACACAGTGCCCGTCGCCTATCTGCAGCCCGAGGAAGTACCGCTCTGTGCAGAGCGCGGCGATAAGTGTAGTGCCGTAGGCTTTCTGCCAATGTCCGCCGTGGGTGTCAAACGGGTCTTGTCGGAAATCCGCTTCGATGCGTTGCTGCCATTCCGCCACCAACGCTGAAGCCACTTGCCTTTTCCAGTCCCCGCTCGGCAGGGTGCGCATTGCGTGTGTGCGAACAACGAACTCCGTCAGCACGCTTTGTGCCGCCTCCACCGCCATACGAGAGCCGCGGTCGCTGCGGAAATACGCCTCACCGCCGTGTCCGTCTGCCACAACCGCCAGCGCATAGTCTGCAGTCTGCCCCGACGCACTGTAGTCTTGGCACGGACGGGAAGCGGCGATATGCGATGCACCGATTTGTGAAATTGCCAAAGTTCGCATATCCCGTATCGGTCAGAATCCGTCTGTCAGTTGGTTGAGGTCGGTGTTGTCGGCGTTGAATTCCTGCACCTGGTCTGCCATCTGCGCCTGCTTGGTCTGTACACCGCCGTTCTGCCCCGCTTGCCCCACACCGATACCGCTACTCTGCGAACCGATTTTAGAACTTGTAACGCTGACGAAGCGTATCATGGCTTTCAGTGCTTCCGGCGTGTGCGCCGTCAGCACCAGTTCCGGATTGCCCGTGAATTCGGCGAGGACAGCCTTATCCGCATCGTCGCCGATAGCGACTGCCACCCGAATGGCATAGCGGAACCACTTGTTCTCTTTGAGTTGATTCAATGCGGATTGGTACTCGTCGGTGGGGTGTCCGTCGGACATCAGAAAGAGAACGGGCGCAAAACAGCCTGTCGCAGATTGCAGGAACTCCCGACGGGACAGTTTTCGGTTGAGTTCCTCGAAGGCTGCCCCCATATTGGTCATGCCATTCGCTCCAAGGTCTGTCCAGCACAGCCCCTCGACGAGCGAAGGCGTGATTGTCCAACTGTAATCGGTGGCGAACCGAAGGCAGGCTAATTGGATACAGGCATCGGCGTTCTCCGCCGACAGACCGGAGAGTTCGGGCAGCACTTCGCGTATGGCGGTGTTTACGGCACCGATTTTGGTGCCAGCCATCGACGAAGAGGTGTCCACTACAAAGAAAAGCGTCATGGTACGACGCGCAATTTCTACGGCTTCTAATGGATTCATGTTTGTATAGTTTAGAGTTGATAGTTGAAAGTTGAGAGTAGTTTCGGAGTTAGAGGAGTTGAGAAGTTTAGGAGTTTAGTAGTTTAGCAGTAGTTTAATGGGTTGAGAAGGTTGATAGGGTTTATATGTAACCTATTTGTTTATTTTAGTGTGCGTGTTGAGAGTTTCGGGTTGCGTGTATTCAAAGGTCGTCACGAGTGATTATCGTTCCTTTTCTATCCCCGAAGTCGATTTTGACGCCACGGAAGATAGGCGCTGCGCTTTGAGGCGGTACGCTGATCGTGTGTTGGTTGGGCAGTGTACAGAGCCATGTCCGCTCCGTTTCGTTACGGATACCCCATATCGAGGGGTTAATCTTGTTAGGCACCACGGTGCCTATCGCATCGATGGTCTCCCCGTTGCTGTTCAGAAATCCACCATAGATACGCCCTCGATTCAGAACGAGACACTGCTTGTCGACCTTGAGCAGCAGCAATCGAGGAATGGTAGTGTGGCAGTTCATGCAGACGGCGACAGGCTTATCAAGGTCATAGAAAGTCTCATTGCCGCATATACACTGCGTTATCCGACTGCGCAGCGTGAGGAGCATATTGAGCCAATCGTTGTCCGACCAACGCTTATTCGGGGTGTGCAGTACCTCCTGCGAAAAGGCGTGCGTGAATGCGTCTCGCACAAACTGAGGGAACAGCGGCCAACGGATAATGACATTGGTGTGTATTCCCGACACGGGGCGGTTGCTCTCGTCTTTGGGGTCGAAGATAAAAATAGGATGCTCCCCATAGACATGGCGCTCCACCTCATCGGTCAGGCACGGCACGGAGGCGACCCGCTTCCCGTCCAGCGGGTGGTTGTTCATGAGCAGCATAAACAGCACCACCGAGAGGGAGAAGTAGTCGGTCAAGTTGTTCGGTTGGCTCTTCCCCACCACCACTTCGGGCGCCATATAGCGGCACTTGCCTTTGATACCGAGATTGATGTCGGCGGGGCAGACATTGTCGTTGTCACAGATGCGCACATCGCCCGTGGCGGGTTGGAAAAAGAAATTACCGTCGTTCAGGTCTTGATAGGACAGCCCCCGTCGGTGCAGTTCTCGGAACGCCAATGTGATATGGAACGCCCCGTTCAGCATCGCAGACCACGAAGCAAAGCGTGCCTTTGCGACCAAGAAACGGGAGAAATCGACATAGTCTTTGGGGCGCAGGGGCATGAGGTAGCCCGCATAGTCGCGTGTATTGACCAACGCCAGCGGCCAGAGGAAATGCTCGGTGGGGGCACCCTGGCGGATGTTCTCGGCAAGGTTGTTCATAAACGCCTGCGACGGGCGGCGAGCGTAGATTTTGAGGGCGTACTGCTTGCCGTTGACCTCGCAGCGATAGACCGCACCCTGCCCGCCCTCGCCGAGGAGGGAGCAAACAATGGCGGTAGTACCATTAGAAAGGGGAAGGCATTTGCCGTTTGCAATCTGTTTCATACTTGAAAATGAAGAGGTTAGTAGTTCTGTGGTAGGGCGGAAATAGGACTGTGTTGGCTTAATCACCCGTTAATCACCCGTTAATCACCCGATAATCACCCGTTAATCACCCGATAACGACACGATGCAGGCAGGGAGGAGTTCCTACGCCAACAGGTGGGCGGGCAATGCACAATGCTAAATGCATAATGCACAATGGGGCATTGTTGGGTCAATTGAGCCTTGCGGCTCACGCGGGTGAGGACACCCACGCCCCCAGGTGGCGGACAATGCACAATGCTGAATGCATAATGCACAATGGGGCATTGTTGGGTCAATTGAGCCTTGCGGCTCACGCGGGTGAGGACACCCACGCCCCCAGGTGGCGGACTAGTTGAATCTAGTTGATCTAGTTGAACTAGTTAGGCGGTGATTTGGGTTACAAGGAAATGATGTGCGCATGGGGGATACGGATGTCTGTTTGGCGGAGCCGCTCCACGGCACAACCGCGTACATAGACGGATTGCAATGCCGGACACTCCTCGAAAGCGGACTCGTCCACATCGCTAATCATATAACCTATATAAATGGTTTTCAGTTGACTACAGCCCAAGAACGCAAGGGGGAAGATACGCAAAACCGAGTCGGGGAGTTCGATATGGGCAAGGCTTGTGCAGCCCTGAAAAGCAGCGACGCCGATAGAGGTTACCCCCTCCTCGAAGATGACGGTCG